>JAIDSL010000072.1 GCA_029061255.1 Muribaculaceae bacterium | reverse complement strand
CTATCACTATCGGACACAACGAAATAAAAGACATAACTTTCAACGGGGAGGAAATCTCTATTTCTGGCAATGTCGCCAACACGATTGAAGAAATCAACGAGAAGGCGTGTGTTGCACTTGATCGCACATATATGCTTGAGGACAGGATGTATGCTGAAATAGAGAATATAAACGCGAAACTAACGTATCAGGAGGCAACTGCCAATGACCTTATCGCTTACATCGACGGAAAGCTGCACGAGTTGATGGACCGTATCGATATTCTTGAGGCTACTGAAGAGGATACAAAGAGGGACGTGGAGCAGCTTAAGGCCTATGCAGACGAACTTAGAAACCTGATAGAGCAAGTCAAGGGCCAGCTTGGCCTTTTATGATGTAGATAAAAAGCGAGAACCTGTCAGTTGGCAGAGTTCTCGCTTAATCGTATACATACCGTATTTACTACAGGAAGGATAGCATTTCGTTTTCCTTGGCTATTTGGGTGAGGCTGTTCGTACGGTCTTTTTCCACAAGGGCATCGAATTCTGTTGCACGCATTGCGGAAATAGCGTTGGAGTCGATGCTGTCTTTCAAGCGGTCTGCCATCCAGAGCTGTTCGTTGATGTCGTAATCATGTGCAGCCTTGTCAAGAGCTTTCTCCATTTCTTTGATGCTTCCTGCATTGATCACTTCATTGAAGTTGGATTCAGCTATTATCTGTCCCGAAAGGTCTACCCACCTGCGCGACAGTTTTCCTGAGCTCTTCGCATTATCAGAAATACCTTTCTCCTGAAGAGACTGAAGGTATTTGCAAAGTGCCAACTCATAGAGTTTGAGCCCTTTCTCCATTGAAGACTTCTTTATCTTCATCCCCTTGTATCCAATGTAACCGTCAGAGTCAGCTGATAATGAAAGAAGTTTCTCTGATACATTCATCGCATCCAGAATCATATTGACAGTATAGGGATTGAGAGTCTTGTATGTGATGCGATCATGCAGTCTGATTCCTGTATTGAGCCTTCGGTCTCGTTTTGGCCATTTCTCTTCGTCTCGTTTTAGGCCGTAGCTTTTGAGCATTGCACCCGGCACTACGACTGTATATCCGCTTGGATCGCCAAAAAGGTACGAGAACGGAAGATCTGAAGAATCCGGATGATTCTTATGTTCACCCATCACCAATGAATATGCACCGATACGAGATCCGTGCATTATGTAGGAATTGGACGAAGTCTTCACTCCACGTTCAAGAACTCCCCAGTGGACGGGTCCCATCTTGTACATATGGTTGCTCATGTTCGTGCCGGAGCCGGCATTCATAAATCCTGTATGGCATCCGATAAGAAGGGAGCTTTTGTGCATGCTTACTGTAAATGGACCGGCAAGCACAGAGCATGCCTCGCCGTTCTCCATAGAGCAGTTGGCGAAAAAAAGCGAGTCGTGGGAAGTAAATCCCTTGTCGAGCACACATCCCTGTCCGACGTAAGTATTGCGCAAGATGCATCCTCCGGTCACCACTGCATCCTCGATGATAAAATTCTCGGCATCAACCCCGGGTCCCACAAAAGTAAGACATCTGTCTTTGTCTGTATTGTTTATTATGCTTCCGTTGTGTAAGCGCGAAGCACCATCAATCTTTACTCCAGGCCATATCCTTATATCAGTAAGCGGACCACTGTTGAGAATCTCCGTATCATTTCCAATCTCAATCATATCCGGCAGATCAAGTATGTGGCGGGTGATCAGAGGAAATAATCTTCCTTCAGCATACTCAGGCAATCTGGCAGCCATTGTGGCAATCTGGGCTGATATGCCGGGATATATCTTTACAGGTCGCGTTCCAGTCTCATCAAGGACAGCAATGTCTATTCCAACTCCGCATGTGGCATTAGGGGCGTTCTCGATTTTTGCAACGTTGACAATCCTCACATTGTCGCCGATTCTGATATTGGATATGCCACCGGGCACATTTACAATTTCTGTATTGGCTCCTATAGAGACACTCCCGCTGAAATAGACATTACGGATGCGGCTGAGGTCGGTTCCTTCTTTAACTGTCACCAGGCTCCAGTCGTCGCTTACGCATCCTTGCTTCTCAAGGATTTCTATGTCAGATTTCTTCATCATATTTTTGGAACAGGAAATCATTGTAGGGGAATCTCTCCACGTGAATTTCTTTCGCTTTTTCGTAGAGAAGCTCCTTGAGTTGATCAATGTTGATTTTGTCTTTGGCTGATATGAAGACGCAATTGTTGTTCATCTTTGCCATCCAGGTTTTCTTGAAGTCTTCCAGACTCATATTCTCGCGTGTGGCAGGGGTCAGGTCATCCGGATCCTTAGGAGTATATTTGAATGCGTCTATCTTATTGAATACAAGAATCTGTGGCTTTTGTGCAGCTCCGCATACTTCACTCAATGTCTTGTCGACAACTTCTATCTGTTCCTCAAAATTGGGATGGCTCACGTCTACTACATGCATGAGCAGGTCAGCTTCCCTTACTTCGTCGAGGGTGGATTTAAACGAATTCACGAGATGAGTGGGCAGTTTGCGTATGAATCCAACCGTGTCGGAAAGAAGAAAGGGCAGATTGTCGATAGTTACCTTCCTGACAGTGGTATCGAGGGTTGCGAAAAGCTTATTTTCGGCAAACACATCACTCTTGCTCAGGAGATTCATGATGGTCGATTTCCCTACGTTGGTATATCCGACGAGTGCAACACGAGTCATATTCCCACGGTTCTTACGCTGTATGCTTTTTTGCTTATCGATGTCCTTAAGCTCTTCTTTCAGTCGTGATATCTTGTCAAGGATGATTCGGCGGTCAGTCTCTATCTGTGTCTCACCGGGTCCACGCATACCGATACCACCACGCTGACGCTCGAGGTGGGTCCACATTCGGGTCAGGCGTGGAAGCAAATACTGATACTGCGCCAGCTCCACCTGGGTCCTCGCAGTGGCAGTCTGTGCCCGCTTAGCAAAGATGTCGAGGATCAGGCTTGTCCGGTCGAGTATTTTAACCTTGAGTTCTTTCTCGATATTGAGCACCTGTTTTGATGAGAGATCATCATCGAAGATCACAAGGCCTATCTCATGGTCTTCTACATATTTACGTATTTCTTCAAGCTTGCCTGTGCCAACATATGTGCGTGGATTTGGATAGTCAAGTTTCTGTACGAATCTCTTCTCCGGTTCCGCACCTGCAGTCTTGGCAAGGAACTCGAGCTCGTCAAGATATTCATTTACCTTGGCTTCGCTTTGTTTTTGGGTCACGAGGCCTACAAGAACCGTCCTCTCGTTTTCTTCTTTATTTATTATGTTATCTTCTATCATGAGGTCATATTCTTACTTTTATATAAGATAAACGTTTCATATATGAAAACGTTTCACGCCCCCCGCACGTTTCGCGGAGGGCGTATCATTTTTATTGGTTGACAACAATGAAAACGCTGACAACAATGAAAAATATTAGTTTGCGAGACGTGCGAGAAGATCAGTCAGGAATTTCCAATATTCCTCTACGGAGGGAATGTATGCCTTTTCGTTAGGACTGTGAATATCCTTTAGTGTAGGGCCAAAGGAAATCATATCCATGCCGGGCATCTTCTCCAAGAATATGCCGCATTCGAGTCCGGCATGAAGAGCCTCTACCTTAGGTTCGTATCCGAAGAGATCCTTGAAACTTTCTTTTGCCGTCTTAAGAAGCTTGCTGTCCGGATTTGGTGCCCAGCCGACGCTTGGATCATTGGTCTCTACTACGCATCCGATGTTTTCATAAAGTGCTGTGATACGGTCGGTGATTTCTTCGCGTTTGCTATCAACGGAAGAACGCTGATGCGTGGTGATCACTACCTTGTCGTCGCCAACTTTGTGTACACTTGCAAGATTGGATGATGTTTCTACAAGTCCCGGCACAGCAAGGCTCATACCCTGCACTCCATTGGGGGTGCCGAAGATAGTAGAGACAAGAGGATTCACGTATTCTTCTGCAATCATGCGAGCTGGTTTTTCACGCATCGCAACATTGAAAGTGAAGTTGTCTCCTTCGGCAAGACGCAGTTCATCATGGATAGTGGCGCTATAGATTTCAGCCATCTTCTCAAAAGCATCCTCATTTCCTGCAGGTATTCCTACGAGAGCCTTTGCTTCGCGAGGAATTGCGTTTGGAAGTCCTCCTCCTTGGAAGTCACTCAGCATGATTATGCCGAATTCATCTTCAGCGAGCCATAAGAAGCGGGCAAGGAGTTGATTGGCATTGCCACGTCCGAGGTGGATTTCCATTCCGGAGTGCCCCCCTTTCAGATGGTCGATATGCACTTCATACCAGTCGAAATCTTCCGGAGCATCTACTTCTTCCATCGGATAGGTGGCGATGGTGCACATTGATCCTGCGCATCCGATCACTATCATGCCATGCTCTTCCGAATCAAGATTGAGAAGGATTCTGCCACTTATCATAGTAGGGTCAAGCCCGTTGGCTCCGGTCAGCCCTTGTTCCTCGTCGACAGTGAAGAGGGCTTCAATTGGTCCGTGCACGAGATCCGGATCGATCATTACCGCCATAGCCGAGGCACAACCAAGGCCATTGTCAGCACCCAAAGTCGTGCCCTCCGCGCGCACCCAATCTCCTTCCACGATAGTCTTGATTGGGTCATTGAGAAAATCATGCTCTACATCGCCTCGCTTCTCTGCCACCATGTCCTGATGACCCTGGAGCACAATTGTAGGTGCATTTTCATGTCCGGGAGTGGCCGGGCAATACATGACTACGTTGCCAACTTCATCTGTAGCATATTTTAGTCCATGTCGCTCTGCCCAACCGATGAGGAAGTCTTTCATACGGTCAAGATGATGGGTAGGGCGAGGCACTTTGGTTATCTCGTCGAAGCATTCCCATACGAGCTTCGGCTTAAGGTCTGTAATTTTCATCTGCGTCTTCTTCTTCTTTTTTTCTTATAGTTTTTCTTTACCGGGGCTACGCTCTTTTTTATGGTATCGGTAGGCTCTTTAGATAATTCAACTGGCTTTTGATCCACTCCTGATTTCACCTCCGGAGTCTTTTGCTCATTGCTCTTTTTGGGTTCGGAAGATTCGTTGCTCTTGAAATTGGCATATTCTTTTGCCATTCGTGTGTGATATCCGCGTTTAGCATAGGAGGGTCCGTTATATTTTCTTGCAAAAGCAGCCCAGTCTTTCTTCTTGAGAGCTTCAAGCATTCCTGAATTTCGAATGAAAACAGCAAACATTTCAAGTTGGCTGAATTCGGATTCGCATACTTTTGCCACCATTTCCTCCACGCTCTCGCATCCACAAAGCTTATAGTTGAATCCTCCGATCTGGAACATTCCCCAATATGTGCCCATGTCAGCTGCGTCAGCATTGATCTTGCGAGCGTTCGTCAGCGATGTCCATTCCTTAAGGGCATATCCGGAAAGTCCCTGCGGGACTTTTGCGTCTTTGATCTTGCGTCCCTTGGTCTTGCCATTATATTTGTTAAAAAGGGTTTGTGCGTAATTCACTACCGGCACCCCAGGAGCCCAGAACCCTTCAAGTTTCGGACCGGCTTCTATTTTCACAACCGCTTTTATTGCAGCAACTTCCACACCAAGCTCTTTTGCTACTATACGGAAGTCTTCTTCTGTGAGAGTCTTGTATTTCACCTTAGCATCTCCTTCTGGCATGGAAGTAAGCACAAGCGACACCATTTCTGCCATTTCTTGATCGATGTTCTTGTCTGGTTTGGATTCCCTCTTGATAGAATCTGTGCGAGATGGCTGCGTGGTTTTTACCCCTTTTTTGGTTGTCTCAGCATTCAAAGCTGAGACAACCATAAGGGATGCTGCGGCGAATAGAAGAGTCCTCTTCATGACTTAGCTACTTTTTCAAGAGTAAGGCAGAGATGACGCCAGAATTTGTCGACGGTCGGGATAAGAAGTTGTTCGTCAGGTGAGTGCACTCCGGTCATTGTAGGTCCGAAGCTTACCATATCAAGATGCGGATACTTGTCGAGGAAAAGTCCGCATTCCAATCCGGCATGGATGGCCTTGATGGCAGGTTTCACTCCAAATAGGTCTTCATATGCTTCTGCGGCGATCTTCATGATAGGGGAGTTCATGTTAGGAGCCCATCCGGGGTAACCGTCGGAATGATCTACTTTTGCTCCCGCGAGTTGGAAATGAGCTTCTACTTGACCTGCTATATCGTATTTGCGACTTTCTACGCTTGAACGCTGAGATGTGGTCACCTTTATTTTGTTGTCAGCTTCCATTTTCACGGCAGCAAGGTTGGTGGAAGTTTCTACAAGCCCTTCGATATCGCGGCTCATCGAGATCACTCCGTGCGGAGCACTGTAGAGGGCTCTTACGAGTGCGAGTGAAGTTTTTTGGTCGATGCTGTATTCAGGTTTGTCTGAATCCTCGATCGTAATCTTTATTGAAGGTTCAATTCCTGAAAATTCTTTTTCAATCTCCACTGCATATTCTGCGAGGGCTGCCTTCACGTCGGCTGCAAGTTTTGTCTCGATGCCAAATATTGCATGCGCTTCGCGAGGAATAGCATTTCGAAGATTACCTCCGTCGAATTCCACGAGTTCGAGGTTCCATTTCTGAGAGCAGTTCCAAAGGAAACGTGCTACAAGCTTGTTGGCGTTGGCTCTTCCAAGATGTATATCGCCTCCTGAGTGGCCACCAAGCAGACCGCTTACGCTTACTTTCATATATGAGAAATGGTCTGGAGCGAGCGAACGCTTATATTCAAACCATGCTGTGGTGTCGATGCCACCGGCGCAACCTACGAATATCTCTCCGTCATCTTCAGAGTCAAGGTTGAGGAGAATGTTGCCCCCAAGCATATCTTCTCCAAGGTTTTGGGCACCCTCAAGACCGATTTCTTCATTCACGGTGAAAAGAGCTTCTACAGGACCGTGCTTGAGCGTTGGGTCGATCATTACGGCCATAGCAGCTGCTATTCCGATTCCATTGTCAGCACCCAGGGTGGTGCCACGGGCCTTAACCCAATCTCCGTCTATATAAGTGTCAATGGGATCTTTCAGAAAATCGTGTTCTACATCTCCATTCTTTTCTGCCACCATGTCCATATGAGCCTGCAAGATTACAGTCGGTGCGTTTTCAAAGCCCGGAGTGGCATCTTTGTGCATCAAGACGTTGCCGCATTCATCTGTCTTTACTGCTACATTGTGCTTCTTTGCAAACTCAATGAGGAATTCTCTGATCTGCTCTTCATGGCAGGAGGGTCGCGGAACCTTGGTCACTTCATCAAAGCATTTCCAGATAAGTTCCGGTTTAAGGTCTTTTACTTCCATTTTTTGATTGGGTTTTATGATGTTTCTATTAGTTTCTTTGTGTTGTCTATCGTTTTCAGACCTCAAAGATATGAATTTTATTTGATTTTAACAAATCTTTTGCATTTCTTATCGCTCTAATCGCGAATTTTTATTAATTTTGCATTCGGATAGCGCCCTGCTTGATGCATTACGCTTACTTTGAAAAAATCCACTGATTGAATCATCAAACACAAATACAATATAATGAAAAAAAATCTTTACACTGTCCTTGGCATGGCTCTTGCTCTTGCTATCGGAAGCGGAATGGCATCTTGCGGCGAGTCCAAGGATGAGAAGGCGGCTCCCGCCAAGAAGACTGCTGTAGCTGACAGCGTCGCTCTTCCTAACTATCGCTATGTAGACATGGATACTCTTTTGACGAAGTATATCCTTGCTAAAGACTATAATGAGGAAATGATCCGTATGCAGGAGAATCTCGAGAGCGAAACTAAGAAGCACCAGACTTCTCTTCAGGCGTTGGCTTCTCAGATTCAGAACAAGGTTCAGAATAATTCTTACCTTTCTCAGGAAAGCTTTGATACAGACCAGCAGAAACTTGCTTCAATGCAGAGCAATGCAGAGCGCTCGGTGGGAATGATGCAGCAGAAATATGCTGAGGCTACTGTCAAGGCTCAGCAGGCAGTTTCTGATTCTGTGACCGCATTTATCGAGGCTTACAATAAGAAGCATGGCTATGATGCAATTTTCAATAAAGCTGCAGCATTGCATTTCAATCCGGCTCTCGACATCACAGATGAGATTGTAGAAGGTCTCAATGCAAGATACAACAAGGTAAAGAAATAATATTAATATATGAATAGGCGTCTGTGTGGGTTTGTTGCAGTCGTGGCGGTTTCGCTTGCCGTCTCGATGCCGTTACCGTCCTTTGCTAAAGGGTGGGAGCCGGTGCGCACCGACGTCTCAGGTCTTAACTCAGTAGCCCACGATAATGACGTGGAGATCCGTGTGTCGCCCGGACATGTGGTCGTGATAGCTTCTCAACCTGTTCAGATAAAGGTTTTCACCATTCTTGGTCAAGTTGTGAGCAATGAGGCTCTTCCGGCAGGAATTAGTCGGTTGCCACTTTCCCATGGAGTGTATATTGTGAAGGTGGGCGACCTTACTTGCAAAATAGCCGTCTGAAAAAAGGCCTGTATAAATATATAGTTGAAATGGAAGCAATTGATTGGAAAAACCTTCCGTTCGGATACATTCCGACAAACTATAATGTGCGTTGCACTTTCAGTGACGGTAAATGGGGTCCCATAGAGGTCTCCGATTCCGAATATATTCCAATGCACATGGCTGCCGCTTGCCTTCACTATGGACAGGAGGCATTTGAAGGTCTTAAGGCATTCCGTGGCTCTGACGGTAAGATTCGAGTATTCCGCATGGATGAGAATGCAAAGCGTTTCATCCGTTCAGCAGAAGGCATCATGATGGAGCCTCTTCCGGAAGATATTTTCTGTGAGATGGTCAGAAAGGTAGTGGCACTCAATGCTGAATTCGTTCCTCCTTATGGCACTGGCGCAAGCCTCTATATTCGTCCGCTTGAGATAGGCATCTCTCCGCAAGTAGGTGTCAAGCCTTCCAAGGATTATATGGTGGTGATGTTTGTGACTCCGGTCGGACCTTATTTCAAGACAGGTTTTAGCCCTACAAAGGTGTGCATGAGCCGAAAATATGATCGTGTAGCTCCTCTTGGGACCGGTGCATTTAAGATAGGTGGCAACTACGCAGCTTCGCTTAAGGCTGGTGAGTTAGCTCACGATATGGGCTACTCCGTTATGTTTTATCTTGACCCGAAGGAGAAGAAATATCTTGATGAGTGCGGTGCAGCCAACTTCTTTGGTATTCGTGGCAATAGCTACATCACTCCTGCATCTGACTCCATCCTTCCGTCCATCACCAACAAGAGCATCTGTCAGCTGGCAGAAGATCTTGGCATGACAGTGGAACGCCGTCATATTCCTGTCGAGGAACTTGAGACATTTGATGAAGTCGGGGCTTGTGGCACAGCTGCAGTGATTTCCCCTGTAGGTGTGATTGATGACATTGACACCGGCAAGCGCTACACATATGGCGACGGCACTCCCGGCGAGAAGTCGACTATGCTCTACAACAAGCTTCGTGGCATCCAGTTGGGCGATGAACCCGATACTCACGGCTGGGTTGAAATCATTGAAGAAAAAAAATAATGTATCCTTTGGTAGGGACGCACGGCTCGTGCGTCCGCCTAAGCAGCAGTTAATTATGCATTATGAATTATGCATTGATAATAAATAAGTACTACGAGGAGGGCAGCGCCCTCCTCGATTTGCTTTTGACCCATTCTGAGATGGTAGCCCGAAAAGCTCTTGATGTGGCAAAAGATGCCAGACTCGATATCGACAAGGATTTCGTATATCAAGCAGCCATGCTCCACGATATCGGTATTTTCAAATGTGATGCTTCCGGCATCTATTGCCATGGCTCGGAGCCCTACATTCGGCATGGAATAATTGGGGGCGAATTACTAAGGCAGGAAGGCGCTGATGAGGCATATGCAAGGGTGTGTGAACGGCATACCGGTTCAGGACTAACAGCAAAAGAAATAGCGGAAACGGGAATGCCGCTTCCGCATATTGATTTTCTTCCTGAGACATTGGAGGAGAAGTTGATTTGCTACGCCGATAAGTTCTTCAGCAAGTCAGGTGATCCAAGGGAGGAAAAGTCTTTGGATCGCGTGCGAAAGTCAATGGCCAAGTTCGGCCCTGACTCTCTTGCCCGCTTCGATTCCCTCCATGCCCTGTTTATTGATCCATTAAAAGCTTCTCTTAAGACTTAAGACTCAAGCCTTAAGACTTCCAGCATGGCTTGCACACCAGTCGGCAATCACGCATTCCCCACATTTGGGATTTCGGGCCGTGCAGACGTAGCGTCCATGCAGTATAAGCCAATGGTGGGCTTTTGCAAGCTTTTCCTCCGGAATGTTCTTTACAAGTTCCTTCTCAGTGGTAAGTGGATTTGGAGAGTCTTTCGTGAAACCTATGCGGTTGCATACGCGAAACACGTGGGTGTCAACAGCCATGGCAGCCTTTCCCCACACTACGGCAAGCATCACGTTGGCAGTCTTTCTTCCTACTCCTGGCAACTTCATAAGGTTGTCGATGTCGGATGGCATCTCTGAGTTGAATTCATCCACAAGCATACGCGCCGCCTTCAGTAGGTGGCGCGTCTTATTGTTTGGGAATGTGACGCTCTTTATGTATGGAAACACTTCCTCTTCAGTGGCAGCTGCTAAAGAAGCAGGATCAGGATATGCCTCAAAGAGGGCAGGGGTCACCATATTGACTCTCTTATCGGTGCATTGCGCCGACAAGATCACAGCCAGAAGCAGATGAAACGGTGTGTCATAGTGAAGCTCCGTCTTCGGCTCCGGCATTATCTCCTCAAAAATGGAGATGATTCGATCATACCTCTCCTTCTTCCTCATCTTGCGTTTTGCGTTTTGCGTTTTTCGTAATGCGTCGTATTTTAATTGTGCATTATGAATTATGCATTATGCATTAGATTTAATGTGCTGCTACAAATTCATCGAGGAAACGCACGTCGTTCTCGCTGAAAAGACGGAGGTCTTTGACGAGATACTTCAGGTTGGCAATACGCTCTACACCCATGCCGAAAGCATAACCTGAGTATACTTCGGGATCAATGCCGCAAGCCTTAAGCACATTGGGGTCTACCATGCCGCATCCGAGGATTTCAACCCAACCTGTGCCCTTGCACATCGCGCATCCCTTGCCGCCGCAGATGCCGCAACTGATGTCCATTTCGGCGCTTGGTTCAGTGAATGGGAAGTAGCTCGGGCGAAGTCGGATTCTTGTCTCAGGACCGAACATCTGCTGTGCAAATTCAAGAAGCACCTGCTTCAAGTCGGCAAAACTTACGTTTTTGTCGATATAAAGACCTTCCACCTGATGGAAGAAGCAGTGCGCACGGGCAGAGATAGCCTCGTTGCGGTAGACGCGTCCCGGGCATACGATGCGGATAGGAGGCTGGGTATGCTCCATCGTGCGTGTCTGGACACTTGATGTGTGTGTACGCAGAAGGATGTCATCTTTTCCGTCACGCTGTATGAAGAAGGTGTCTTGCATGTCGCGTGCAGGATGATCTGCGGGGAAATTGAGGGAGCTGAACACGTGCCAGTCATCTTCAATCTCCGGTCCTTCAGCGATTGTAAAGCCCATGTTGCCGAAGATGTTTATGATCTCGTTTTTCACGAGTGAGAGCGGGTGGCGGGTGCCGAGGGGGAGGGGAGAGGCAGTCCTTGTCAGGTCAATGTTCCCTTTTTCCTTATCGGCATTGTCTGCAAGAGCCTCCTTTAAGGATGCGAGCTTTTCTGTTGCTATATTTTTCAGTTCATTGAGCTTCTGGCCAAGCTCACGTTTCTGCTCAGCAGGCACTGTGCGGAATTCATTCATGAGAGAAGAGATTTCCCCCTTCTTGCTCAGGTATTTGATGCGGAGTTGCTCCACAGCCTCAGCTGTATTGGCCTGAAGCGCGGAAATCTCAGCTTTAAGTCCTTCAATTTTAGATAACATGTCGTAATGATATATGTATTTGTTTCAATCGGCAAAGATACAAAAAAATCTCCACATACCAAAAATAAAAATTTGATGTCAGCAATTTGTCTTTTAATGCGTGATTTTGGTTGTAGTTTCTTTAAGATTAGAAAGGATGGAGTGTAGATGTGGCAAAATGCAAAGAGATACATTTTTTTAAAGGGATATTATGGAAGATTCAAAAAAAAAATGTAATTTTGCAGATGGAATCCCGACTATTTGTCATCCAAAGGGATGCCCATTCCTTAAATGTCTAATCTTCATAAATCTAATCTAATTAGAAATGAAAAATATACTTGTCATAGGCAGCACCGGTCAGATTGGCAGTGAGCTGACAATGAAGCTGCGTGGTCTTTATCCCGAGGGAAATGTTGTAGCCGGCTACATACCGGGAGCCGAACCCAAAGGTGCACTCCTTGAGTCAGGTCCCTCAGCTATTGTGGATATCACCAATCCCGGTCAGATAGCAGATGCAGTCAATAAATATAAAATTGACACGATATATAATCTTGCAGCTCTTCTCAGTGCAGTGGCAGAAGTAAAGCCTCAATTGGCATGGAAGATTGGACTCGGCGGACTTTTCAATACTCTTGAAGTGGCAAGAGAAAAAGGATGTGCTGTGTTTACCCCCAGCTCTATCGGTAGCTTCGGCAACTCCACCCCACACACCAAGACACCTCAAGACACTATCCAGCGCCCTGAGACGATGTATGGCGTCACTAAGGTATCAGGCGAGCTGCTAAGTGACTATTATGCAAAAAGATTCGGTGTAGACACCCGATCTGTTCGATTCCCGGGCCTTATCAGTTATGTGGCTCCTCCGGGAGGTGGCACCACAGACTACGCTGTTGATATCTACTACTATGCCGTTAACGGCGAGACATTCAAATGTCCTCTTAAGCCGGGCACCCTGATGGATATGATGTATATGCCGGATGCACTCCGTGCTGCCGTGGAAATAATGGAAGCGGATCCCTCCCGTCTTAAGCATAGGAATTCTTTCAATATCACAGCTATGAGCTTTGACCCGGAGGAAATCTATGCAAAAATCAAGGAATATGTGCCTGATTTCAAAATGGAATACGATCTTGACCCTCTTCGTCAGGGAATTGCAGACTCATGGCCAGATAGCCTCGATGATAGCTGCGCCCGCGAGGAATGGGACTGGAAACCGGAATACGACCTTGACGCAATGACACGTGATATGCTCAAGAATCTAAGGCTAAAGCTGCATCCACAGGCGTGATGCGTGATGCGTAGTGCGTATTAGGAACAACCGTAAGATTCGCGGTACGCGATACGCGATACACACAACGCAAAACGCGATACACTCAACGCAAAACGCGATACACTCAAAGCAAAACGCATAAAAAACTCCTATAAATTGGTCAAAAACGCTGAATCAATGTTTGATTTCGGCGTTTTTTTATTATCTTTGTGATTTCTTTTCGAGATACAGGTATATTTTGAATTATTATTTTATAAGTCAATTAATTAATCACATCTAACATAGAAGTTCAAAATGATTATCCGTAAAAAACGACTGGCGTTGCTTCTTGCCGGAATCCTATGCCTGGGAATGCCGGCCTTTGCGCAGAACCAGGAGGCAGGTCTGATCTTCATGGGTGCGATGGGCATAAAC
>JAIDSL010000071.1 GCA_029061255.1 Muribaculaceae bacterium | reverse complement strand
CTGCCTCTTTAGCTCAGTTGGCCAGAGCACGTGATTTGTAATCTCGGGGTCGTTGGTTCGAATCCGACAAGAGGCTCCCCAAAGGCGCGACGGCATTTGCCGCCTCGCCTTTTTTGTATTTGAAAACTGATAACTTATAACCGACAACAGAAAACTCATGTACATTTTCAACATCACATACGTCATCCCATCCAAGCGCAAGGATTCATTCATAGAATGGGCAAAAGGGGAGGCACAACTCGCTGCAGCCTCACCTGTGCTCCGTGATTATAAGGTCGTCACCGTCGCCGCCATTCCGGGAGACAAGGACTTCGCAAAGCAGGATGAGAAGAATTTCTCCGTCCAGATGCACTTCGACTCCATATCTGACTGCCGGGAATGGAATGAGAAGTGTTTCCCGACTTTTATGGACTCATACGCGAAGTGGCACGGCCCCAACCCACTCTTTTTTGCTACTATCCTGAAGGAACTATGAATCTAAAAGACTACGACCGCATCATAATGGGCATTGACCCGGGCACAAACGTGATGGGTTATGGAGTGCTTGGAATAAAAGGGAAGAAGCCTGACGTAATCGTAATGGGAGTGATCCAGCTGAGCCGCTTCGAGACCCACTATATGCGACTGGGGCGCATATATGAGCGAGTCAGTGGGCTCGTGCAGCAGTATCTGCCCGATGAGCTTGCCATCGAGGCTCCCTTCTTCGGCAAGAATGTGCAGTCGATGCTAAAATTAGGGCGTGCCCAAGGCGTGGCTATGGCAGCCGCTCTCGCCCGCGATATCCCCATCACAGAATACCCGCCACTTAATGTAAAGAAAGCCGTGACGGGCAATGGGCAGGCATCGAAGGAGCAGGTGGCCAATATGCTGAAGCATCTCCTCTCCATTCCTGAAGAGAAGATGCCTGATGCGCTCGACGCCACCGACGCGCTCGCCGTGGCGCTATGCCATATGTATGAATCAGCTAAGCCTGAAATTGCCAAGGGGCCGAAGTCATGGAAAGATTTCCTTGCCAAGAATCCGGACAGAATAGCACCGAGACTTAAGTAGGTTTAGGGGTTTAAGTATTACATGATGAATCATGATGCAACAGGATATATCATGATTTATCATGAGTGTTTGTTTATTGCTTAAACAGGTCTTTGATTGAGCCGAGCGATGAGAGAACGGAAGTGGCCTCATAGGGGATATAGACTGTCTTGTTGTCTTGTCCGTCGGTCATGCTCTTGAGGGTCTCGATGTATTTCTGCGCCAGCATATAAGCTGCCGGATCTGTCTGCGATTGCGCCACAGCATCTGCCACGTTGCGTATTGCATCAGCTTCAGCCTGTGCACGAAGCACCTGGGCCCTTGCCTCACCCTCTGCCTTGAGGATTGCAGCTTGTTTCTCAGCTTCTGCCTGATTGATCTGCGACATCTTGTGGCCCTCGGAGCGGAGTATCAGGGATTGCTTCTCACCCTCGGCGTTGAGGATCTCAGCGCGACGGTTGCGCTCTGCCTGCATCTGCTTCTCCATCGCTACACGGACGCTCTCGGGCGGAGTTATGTCTTGCAATTCAACACGATTCACCTTCACACCCCACTTGTTGGTGGCATCGTCGAGGATGGACTGCAGTTTGGCGTTGATGGTGTCGCGCGAAGTCAATGTCTCGTCAAGTTCAAGCTCACCGATGACATTTCTCAGAGAGGTCTGGGTCAGCTTCTCGATAGCATTCGGAAGATTGTCGATCTCATATACGGATTTCTTCGGATCTACTATCTGGAAATAAAGAAGGGCGTTGATCTCGGTAGTCACGTTGTCGCGGGTGATCACCTGCTGCGAAGGGAAGTCGTAGACCTGTTCGCGGAGGTCGATGACAGTAGTAGTGGACACACGCACACCTCCACGACCAAAAGCGCCACTTGACTCCACTCTACGTGTATAGATGACCTTTGGCTTGTCAATGAACGGAATTATGAAGTTAAGACCAGGTTGGAGCACTGAATGGAACTTTCCGAGACGCTCCACCACTTTTGTCTCGGACTGCGGCACGACCTTTACTCCCGCCATGATGACGAGCACCACGAGGATAAGGATTACGCCGGCTACGATAATGGTTGTCATATTTGAGATTTTAAATTTTTTCTACGGAAAGGATTATCGAGTCATATCCTACTACACGCACTTCTTCGCCCGGGGCGATCGGAGCGCCGTGCTTTGCCGGACGCACCTGCCATACGTCGCCGTCGATGCGCATACGCAGACAGTCAGGTGCTTTCACTACGGTGCCGGTCCTGCCGATAAGCGCGTCCATGCCGGTGGCTGTATGTTCCGCACCTTTATGCAAAGCCTTCACGAGACGGTTGCGCCAGCGGTAGGTAGAGGCATAAAGAAGAGTGGTAGCCACCACAAAAGTAATGATTGTGGGAATCCAATCCCCGCCCAAAAGGGCGCAAACCATCGCCGCCAACGCACCTGTGCCTACATACAGACAAGTTGTAGACATTGTCAACAGCTCAGCCGCAAGGAATCCTACTCCCAATATCAGCCAAAAACTCCAGAGTCCCATAATTATCCTATTTTCATTAGTTCGATTCACAAAGATATAAATTTTTCCGAATATCTGCAAATTTTTTCGCACCAATAAACTCATATCCCAATAATCCTCAACATTAGCTTGCCCTACCGTGCAATTAACATAAATTAATACACAAACTCTCCTATTGTAATTAAAAATGTAGTAATTTTGCAAATTATTTTAAGCAATTTAAATTTCCTCGACATTGATGTTCAGATTAAAATCCATAAATATATTCACCTATCCTTTCTTTTGCATAGCGGCACTACTTATAATAACCGCAATCCAGTGCACACCTGCGGCCGCCTCAGTCACAAGCGCACCCCTTATGGCTTACCACGACAACCTAATGACCGACAATATGGACCTTTCCGTTTTGATTGGCACTGAAGAGGATAAGGATCGTATCTATAAAGAATATAATAAGCTCGAACAAGAATATAGTTCCGTTTCCGTGGCCGATATAATGGTGAAGGCATCTCATTACTTTGTCAACAGAAAGAACATGGAAAAAGGAGCAATGCTTTTTATGGTTACCATGTCAAGATTCAATGATTCCCTCAACGACCGGGATAAACTATATTGCGCCGCTGCCTACGGCAATATGGGCTATTACCTCATCTTCGAAAGGAACAACCCGATTCAGGCTTATCCTTTTCTTGTTAAGGCCCTTGAGATATTAGACAAAATAGATTTCAAAGACACCGACACCCATAGTCATAAAGTGAATACTGTCGTAGCCATATATACCAATATTGCCAAAGTATTTGCAGATTGCAGGGATTTCCCAAGAGCCCTGCATTATTATAAATTTGCATATAAAACAGCTAAGGAAGACAACAACGCAATAGCCTTGCCGCTCTCTTTTACAGACTTGCTTCACTACGGATGGACCTTAGACTCAATTTCTTCAATCAAAATGCAGATTCAAGAATTTGACAGCCTTCACATTCCCAATAATGCAAACAGATATATGTATGAATATGCGAAGACTATGGCAAAGGGTGCTGAGAGATACGCCGAAAGGAATTACAATGAGGCCTTGCTGCTTGTGGACAGCGCGTCAAACACGCTTGATCCTTACGTCGATGACCGACGCTATTTCGTCACAAATCGCATCATAGCAGGAAAAATAGCTATGGAAAATAAGGATTTTTCCAAAGCTTCGGGAATACTCAACAATGCCGATTCCCTTATAAGAGAAGAAAAGCTTGAGGATCTCTATGAACTCATCTATAGCCTGCGTTATCACCTTAATATGGCCATGGGCAACCGAGAAGTGGCGCAAGCATACCGCAATGAGGGCCTGCGGGTAAGAGACTCGCTTAATCTGATGCATTCCTCAAGCGTGCTCCACAACATGGAGCTTTCAATGCAAGCCAAGGACCTAAATGAAAGGCTGTCTGATTCAAAGAAAGAAACCCAAATATGGATATACATAGCTTTGGCAGCTGTCGCCCTCATATTAATCATCTGTGTGCTTGTAGTGCGCATCCTTCTTAAAAACCGCAGGCTAAAGGAACAGAGCGAGAGCCTTTTCCGCAAGAACCTCGAGCTCATGGATGCGACCAGGAGCTTGCAACAACAGTTGCCTGTAGTCTACGATGGAAGCATTGAAGAGGAAATGCCAAATGCCGACATCAACATAACAATACCTGCCACGGAAGAGGAACCAGCAGATGATGCATCAGGAATCTACCGACGTATCCTCGAATATATGGCCGACAGCCCGGAGATATTCTCGTCTTCATTCACCATAGAATCTCTTGCAGAGCGACTCGACCTTAAGCTGAAACCGGTCTCGCAGGCCATTAATTCTATCGGAGGGAAAAACTTCAACAGCCTTCTCGCAGAGTTCAGGATCAAGAAAGCCTGCAAGGAAATGCTACGCCCTTACAGCGACCCATCCCAACGCCCAACCATAGAGGCATTGGCGGAGGAAGTGGGTTATAAATCGAGAACACACTTTATGCGCGTCTTTAAAAGCGTGACAGGAATGACCACTACGGAATTTTTGAGGGAAGCTAAAAACAACACCATAATCAGCTGATTACCAACACTGTCTTAAATTGCGACACACGTGTCTCAAATCACGATTCTTGTATCATCGTGCATATTAAGACATAATAAAGTTTCATTTTGTTGGAGATTCTGAATATTATCTATAATTTTGCAACCATAACAACAAAAACTAATCAAAACACTAAGGTATGAAAAGATTATTTACTTGTCTTGGCGCCACGATGCTCGTAGCAGGAGTGATGACCCCTGCAGCTCCGGAGCGCATCAATCTCAAGGATTGCGGTATGAGTTTCCCGCAGACCAACGCGAAGGCACAGAGCCTTGATCAAAAAATCTTCAATCCCTCAGGCCAGGAGGTAATGCCTTTAAAGGCTCCACAAAAGGCATCCATGGAGCGAAAGTCTGTCATTCTATATGAGGACTTCAGTAATGTGCCTGAAGGAGCTACAGAGCAGACAGGGAAAATAGGCGAACGATATGTAGACTTTATAGCAAGCACATATTATGAGCCGGGCAACTTCATCCCCAATGAGTATACACCGGAATCAGGCACATGGTATGGAGACTGGGCTTTTGCAGGAAAGAACGGAACCGTCGTGCTTCAATGCTACAATCCGATGGGGTCGCCTGCAGTAATTCGCACTCCTCTTGGCGATTATTCCGGCGAATTGACTGTAACAGTGAGAGCCCGCAGCTCTAAAATATTTTGGGGAGCAGATAACGAAGTAGGATATGTGACATCCGGCGGCTCGAGCCTTGAGATGCGAGCTATGGTTGGAGGCTATGGCAGCTATGACGGTGCGGTCACAGATATGGAGTTTTATAGCCAGATGAGCACCGGACAGATATATGAGTCAGACGGATGGCAGGAAGTGACATTTAAATTCAGAAGCGAGAGTGCCAACGGGGATGGTTTCATTTCTTTTGCCACCATTGGAGCAATCGAGATTGATTGGATCAAAATTACTGACGACAATACATTCCTTGCATGTCCGAATATAAGACCTGCAACAAACTTCACCAACGACGGATTCACCATCAACTGGGACCCAGTACGCCGCTCTTATAATTATTATATCGACCTTTACAAGCAGGTGTATACCGCCGACAGTGGAGTAAATATCACTTACGACTTCAATGACGGCAAGCTTCCTGAAGGCACAAAAGCTGATGAAGCTCAGTTTGTAGAAGGAGAAGGTGTAGATGAATCCACAGCCTTGATGCTTGGCTATGACGGAGAGGGCGCTGCATTTGAGACCCCCAATTTCGGCGTAAAACTTAAATCTTTCACATCAAAGCTTAAATTCGAGATCAACGACGTGGAGAATTATGGAGCGATGATCATATATGATGTGCTCACTGACAATGGTTGGGAACCTTTCGGTTATCTTGAATATGACGGTTTCTGGACCACCGGAGGATATTATAATACAGTTGTTCTCAACGGTCCGCAGTTTGAAGATAAATACTATGCAGTTCGCTTCTATACATTAGAACTCAGCCCTGAAAACAAGGTCTATATCGATGATATCAATGCCTTCTCCCCACGTCCATTTGTCCTCGAACGAGTATACGATGAAGAGAAATCAATGGAAAACAATCCTGACAACGATGACAATCCGTATAATTTCTATTATTATACTGACAACAAGGACAGCAACAGCTCCTATACATTCACAGGACTTGATCCTGAGACGGAGTACTGGTATCGAGTACGCAGCCATAATGTCACAGAATTCTCTATTGGCGAGAAATATCATGCCTTCGGTGTCCCTGCTCCCAAACTCGAAGATGCCACCAATGTCGGCAACGGAAGCTACACCGCAAACTGGATCGATGCTCCCAAGGCTCAGTCATATACAGTAATAAACTATAAGGCTGAGACTGCAGAAGAAGACAGCGACGAATATACAATTCTTTCCGAGACATTCTCCAACTGTACCGGAGAGACTGATATCGACCTGATGGAACCTCTGGAGGGGAATGTCGATGAATTAACCGACACCAAGGGATGGTCTGGTACGGATCTGAGAATAGGAGGCAATATGCTTGGCACTACCGGATATTTTGGCAACCTCACTACACCTCCTCTAATGGTCAACCCTGCACGTGGCACATACTTCATCTACATAAATGCATACGGCTACAGTGGCGACAATATGTATATCAAGAATGAAAGCGGCACCGTCAAGGGATATCTACCGTTTGATGGCGACGGATGCTTGTCAGGATGGCTTGAAGTTTCAGTTCCTGTCGTAGGCGATAAATTTACATTCATCTCTCTAAACTCTCTGCCCATTGCTCTTACTGAATTCGAAGTAGTGCAGGCTGTCAAGAAAGGCGACCGAATACTCACATTCGTTTCTTCTGAAGAAGTGCCGACAGGAGTACAGGGATGCACATTCTCCGGACTGGACAAAGACGGCTCATATGCATTCGGTGTAGTTTCCAACTTCAAGCTTGAGCAGGATAGCACATCTTCCTCTCTCAATGAATGGATGTATGTAGACTTGGCAAGCGGACAGTCAATACCAATGTCTAAGATTGACGTAGAAGCATCAGAGATCACAGAGACAGGCCGCTTCACTATTGATGGCCGCAAGGCTTCAAGCTCCTATAAGGGTGTAGTGATAGTCAAGATGGCTGACGGGTCTGCTGCAAAGAAAGTAGTCAAGTAATAAATCATCGAAAATCATCAACCTTCGGGCAGGGGCGAGCAACTTACGCGTTGCCTGCCACTGCCCGAAATACTTTACATATGATATGATTCTAAGATCACTGATTTCCGCAATATGCATAGCATCCATGGCTTTCGGTTCTGTGATGGCGGAAACCATAGATTTCAGCTACAATGGCTTTGGACAAGAACCTGACTGGTTCGGATATAAAAAAGCAGAGAGATATGATGTGGGTATCCGGATTTCTGACCCTGGACTTATCGGGAAACGAATCATCGGCCTCAAAGTGAGGATCAATGGTACAGAAGCGGAAATATCAGATTGCAAGGGATGGCTTTCAGGAGAGCTGAATGCCGAGACAATCGACAAAACATCTTTCTTCAATCCTGATATATCATCAGATGGATCTTTTGCCGACGGATGGCTGAAAGTAGATTTTCCACAATCATATACGATCCCGGAAGAAGGTGTGTATGTAGGCTATAGCTATGATGTAGATGAGGCAGAAGATACGGTCAAAAAGACAGTGGCTGTGACCGATGGCAACAATGCAGGCGGATTGTGGTTTCACTCTTCGACCACCCAGAAAAGCTGGGCAGACATGACAAAACGCAACGGAATCGTCAGCACTATAACGGTAATCCTCGAAGGAGAATTTCTAAAAAATGCCGCGATACCGATGATTTCGGGAGATTTGCGGATTGCAGAGGGAGAAGATAATTCCCTCCCCGTAGAGGTCATAAATCAAGGCAGCGCGGGGATATCGACTATCGAATACACATATGAGGTTGGCGGCAACCAAGTAAAAGGCATTTATAATTTCTCAAAACCTGTGGCATCGGTCTACGGACAAAAAGGCATAGCGACCATCGACATCGACCCTGTGTACGGGCTTGGAGAAGCACCTTTTACCATAAAGATAACTGGAGTCAATGGCACTTCCAATGAAGTAAATGATGCAACAGACACAAGCAACGTGACAGTACAGAAGTTCGTCCCGGTCTATAGGCCACTTGTTGAAGAATATACGGGGTTGAACTGCGGCTATTGCCCCCGAGGATATGTGATGCTTGAAGACATGAAGGAGTCTTATGGCGACCGATTTGTTGCACTATCCTATCATTCGCCGAGTTGGGAGGGCAACGCGATGGATTGCATCCAGGAGTCCCAGTTTCCGGTCCAACCATCAGGTTACCCTGCTGCTTCACTCAACAGAAACCAGACAGTAGACCCTTCAAACATCCCTGCACTTTGGGAAAAATGCTATATGAATCAGACATCAGCCGACATTCAGGTAGATTGGGAATGGGCAGATGACAATCCATCGATACTAAGGGCTACAGCCAAGGCACGTTTTCTGCAGGATATAGAAGAATCAGACTACTGCCTTGCATTCGTGATGCTTGCCGATAGGCTCTCCAATCCCAAATGGGTACAGTCAAACTATTATAGCGACCAAAAACGCACCGAACAATATAGCAGCCGGTTCTGGGATCTCTTCATCGGACAGGATGAGCATATCATTGGATTGACATTCAACGATATTGTAGTCCATACTACAGACTACAAAGGCATTGAAGGATCGCTTCCGCAGCAGATAGAAAGTGGAGAGTGGTATGAATATACATATGAGATAAATCCTGAGGATATAACTAACCTTAAAGGAACCCATATTGTAGAAAACTTTGATCTCACGCGCATGGTGGCAGTCATCGTTGATGGCCGAAATGGGAAACCGCTCAACTGCATCTCGTCAGCTTATCCTGCCAACGGCAATGGGGCAGAGATGACATTATCCGACAAGAAGACTAAAACAATCGTATATTACGATATGCAAGGACGCAGAATTGGAGCGCCGGTAAATGGCATGTATATCAAGACAGAAATATTAACCGACGGGAGTATCAAGACTTCCAAAATCATAAAATAGACATGAAAAGCAGACTTTTGATAGTTTCTGCATTATGCACGGTCTATGCTGCCGCAAATGCTGAAACCTTAGATTTCACTTATAATTTTAAGGGCACTACTCCTTTCGCATACGGAAAGGACAGGACAGAAACCATCGATGTGGCGATACACCTTGGCTCACCAGCCATGACAGGGAAAAAGGTGAAAGGGCTTTCAGTACCTGTATTCGGGGAAATCGCAGACTTAACGGGCTTCCAGGGGTTCCTCTCCACGGAACTCAAAACAAAGAATCAGAATAAGGCAAAGGTAAATGATCCCGATATATGCGCAGTAGATGGCACATATGCCGACGGTATCCTGACGGTGTCTTTCAGCGAGCCATACACAATAACGGAAAAGGGAGTGTTTGTTGGCTATTCACTGACAATCACAGGTGGAGAAGAGGGACCTTCCGGTAAGCCTGTTGCAGTTGTGGCAGGCAGCGTTGCAGACAGCTTCTGGTTTCATTCCACATCAAGCGTACAGAAATGGAGCGACTATGCTGCAAGATACGATATGATCAGCGACATTACAGTATCTCTTGAAGGGGATTTCCCAGGGAATGCAGCCGACATAAGGATTCCGAGCAAGATATATGCAGGTATCGGATCAGAAACGATGGCTGATGTGGAGATAATGAATCAGGGACTTGAAGAAGTGAGATCCATTGCATACAGCTATGATGCAAATGGGATGAGTGGGGCAGGAGAATATGTCTTTGACACACCAATACCCAATAAATTGGGATATCCTGCAGAGATTTCCTTGCCAATAGGGGTATACAGCGAGACAGGCATTGGAGAACTCAACATCAGCATCGACAAAGTCAACGGTAAAACAAATGAGATCGAGGGAGCGACCTTCACAGCTCAGTTTGAAGTGATGCCATTTGTGCCCAAGAACCGTCCTCTTGTGGAGGAATACACCGGACTGAGATGCGGATGGTGTCCTCGTGGATATGTCACGTTGGCAGAAATGAATGAGAAATACGGCCGGGATTTTGTAGCATTGTCCTATCATTCAGCCTCATTCGAGGAAGTGACGGATATGGTGTATCTCAAAGCATCAGACTTCCCTTATCAACCATCCGGATATCCTGCTTCACAGGTCAACAGGACCTCGTCGCCCTCAGTGGGCGACATTCCCAAGACTTGGGAGGCTCAGCGTCTCAGCATACCGTGCGGAGAGATTGATGTGGATCTGGATTGGGCTGATGAGAGTAAGACTACACTCAAAGCTGTGTCTAAAACTCGATTCATCCACGATGTCAACGATTCCCCATATCTCGTAACTTTCGCATTGGTGGGTGATGGCCTTTCCAACCCACAATGGGCGCAATATAATGCATATTCTTTTGATGACACCGACGTCGCAGGACTGACAGGCAAGTGGTGGGATCTATTCGTTCACACGGATAGAGACGTCTACGGACTGGTATTTGATGATGTGGTGCTCAGCTTTCCTGATGTGAAGGGAATCACGGGCTCTCTTCCTTCAGATATTAAGCAAGAAGAGGTCTATGAAAACACATTCACAGTCGATGTTGACAAAATACACAATCTTTCCGGCAAGAATGTGGTGAACGATTTCGGACTCGCCCGCGTGGTGGCTGTCATTGTAGACTCCAAGACTGGGGCTGTCATCAACAGTGCGTCATCCGGCTACCCCGGTCAATCCGGTGTAGGAGAAGTCTCCGACAGCCATCAAACCCCTGAAAGCTGTGAATATTACGATCTTACCGGACGCAGAATACTCAATCCGAAAAAAGGTATCTTCTTGAAACTTGAGAAGATGACCGACGGAACGTCTCGGACTTCAAAGATAATGCTCTGATATGGAAAGCAGATACTCCTGACGGTGTCAAATATGAACCCTGAGTAAAAAACTCAGGGTTTTTCTTTATTCCACACAAAAAATCACTCAAAAATCCCCGATATTCCGAATTTTTCATTAACTTTGCATATCGGCTTGATATGACAGCTATCACGTTGAAGTCTCATAAATGCACGACAACGATGAAAACGCTGACAACGCCGACAACTTTTCGAAACTAAACCTAAATATTTAAGACAATGTTGGTAAATTTCTCACTTGAGGGCAAAGTTGCCCTTGTCACCGGCGGCGTATATGGCATTGGATTTGCCATTGCGAAAGCACTCCACGAAGCCGGAGCCCGCATCGTATTCAACAGCAACACACAGTCTGGCGTAGACATGGGCTATGCAAACTATAAGGAAGCCGGCATCGATGCCAAAGGATATCTCTGCGACGTGACAGTAGAGGAGGAAGTCAAGGAAATGGTAGCTGACATCGAGAAGAACATCGGCGTCATCGACATCCTTGTCAACAACGCCGGTATCATCAAGCGTATTCCAATGACAGAGATGGACGTGAAGGAATTCCGTCAGGTTGTAGACATAGACCTCATCGGTCCATTCATCTGCGCAAAGGCTGTCATTCCTTCCATGATCAAGAAGGGACACGGAAAGATCATCAACATCTGCTCGATGATGAGCGAGCTGGGACGCGAGACCGTGAGTGCCTACGCTGCAGCCAAGGGTGGCCTCAAGATGCTGACCCGCAACATCTGCTCCGAATATGGAGAGCACAATATCCAGTGCAACGGTATCGGCCCGGGCTACATCGCTACTCCGCAGACTGCTCCACTCCGCGAGATCCAGCCGGACGGAAGCCGTCATCCTTTCGACCAATTTATCATCGCCAAGACTCCGGCAGCACGTTGGGGTACACCTGAAGACCTCATGGGCCCCGCAGTGTTCCTCGCATCAGATGCTTCTAATTTCGTAAACGGTCACGTACTCTACGTAGACGGCGGTATCCTCGCCTACATCGGCAAGCAGCCCTGATAATGAACGAAGAATTCAAAGAAGTAGCCGAAAGCTATAGCCTCCCTGAAGCCATCAAGGAAGCCCAGCGATGCCTCCACTGCAAGGTGCCGGGCTGCAAGAAAGGTTGCCCGATAAGCAATGACATTCCTGATTGGATAGGAGAACTCGCCCATGGCAACTTCGGCAATGCAATAGAAATCATCCACAACCGCAGTAATCTTCCGGCTGTATGCGGACGCGTTTGCGCCCACGAGCGTCAGTGTGAGGGGAATTGTGTGCTTGCAAAGAAGGGAGAGGCAATCCATATAGGAAAGCTCGAGCGCTTTGTAGCCGATTTCGACAGCGAAGCCGGTTGGAGCCACGAGAATATCCCTGAGAAGACCCGTGGACGCGTAGCCGTGATCGGTTCGGGTCCTGCCGGACTCACCATTGCAGGCGACCTTGCACGTCAGGGTTTCCATGTCGAGATCTTCGAGATGGGTATTGAGCCGGGTGGTGTGCTGATGTTCGGCATCCCTGAATATCGTTTGCCCAAGGAAGTCGTGCGCAGGGAGATCAAGAAAATCGAGAATCTGGGTGTGAAGATACACAACCGGACCACGATTGGACAGAACTATACAATCGACCGCCTATTCGAAGAGGGCTTTGATGCCATCTTCATGGGCACCGGCACAAGCCGTCCGAAGACACTGCAGGTAGAAGGAGGCACACACCCAGGCGTTCGTCAGGCTGTATGGTTCCTTCGCAGAGTCAGCCTGTACAACCAAGGGTTCATCACGAGAGATGAGGTTGTGATCGGCGAAGGCGATAAGATTGCAGTGATCGGCTGTGGCAATACAGCCATGGATGCTGCCCGCTCAGCCTTGCGTATGGGAGCTGCGGAAGTGACAGTGGTCTATCACCGCGACATCAACAGCATGTCTGCTCTACGGGCAGAGTATGACGAGGCTGTGGAGGAAGGAGTGAAGTTCTTATGGAACACCAACGTCAAGAAAGTGAACGGTGCAGAGGGACTTCGTCTTGAATCTATCGTGATTGAACATGAAGGTGAAGAACGGGTGATGCCTGTAGATCGTGTGATAATGGCAGTTGGATCCGCTCCAGCCTCCCGTATCGTAGACTCAACAGAAGGAATCGACGTTGACGACAGAGGCTATGTGCTAACCCGGGAAACTCCTTACGGAATGACTACCCGAAAGGGTGTATTCGCAGGAGGAGACGTCACCAATAGGCCAGCGACTGTGGTCCACGCCATGCAAGATGCAAAGAAAGTAGCAGAGAGCATCGCCAAATACATAGATGCAATCAAGCTAATCGAAGCTATAGGATAAAAAGAGGAAGAGGCAATTGCCTCTTCCTCTTTTATTTACATCAGTTCCCTATAATTGTCGAGCGTACCGCGAAGCCGCTCAATCAGCATGACTTGAAGCTCGCGTGGCGACACCACTATGATATCGGGGCCCATAGCCATGAGCTCGCTGACAAGCTCATAATTTATCTTCAACTGATAATGGAAAATGGAATAGAAATCATGCACTTCCTCCTGCTGAGAGTGATGAAGCGGAAGAGCCCGCAGATATTTCGCACGGGTTGATGTGGTCTGGATCACGACATCACGCACCTCTGCCTTGGAAGAAGTGATGCCGACAATATGACCGAAGAAATCATCCATAGTCATCCCCATGGGCATAAGGAATTTGTTGTCGGTCACCTCCATCTCGGTCACTCGATCGAGTGCATAAGTGCGCAGGCCTCCCCCATTCTTCTTTCCAAACATATACCATCTTTGCTTGTAAAGCTTCAGATAGTAAGGCGAAAACAAGATGCCAACTTCCGGGCGAGAGCGGGCAAACCCGGCATATGTGAACACCACCTTATGGTTTTTCTTCATGGCCTCGGACACAATCGGCAAGAATTCCCGAGCCGATGGGATGTCTTCAATCTGCACCCGGCCTGAGGAAGTGCCGAGTTCCTGAATCATATTGGTAGTCGCTGAATTATTGAGAGTCCATTCAGCAAACTGCCTTACATATGGGGAGTCTTTAGAGTCAATCCAATAGTAGCCATCCTTTGTGCAAAGGATCTCAATACTGAATGTCTCCTCTATGGCACGGCGATATTTGTAGAACGTACGGTCAGCCATCGGATTGCCACCGGAATAGGGGGTCTTCATCCATAGTTCGTTGAGATCATTTTTTGAGATCTTTCCATGCTTGAGGATTGTGTCTACAATCCATATATAGCGAGATATCTTGTCTTTTGCCATAGTTTAGTCTTAAGTCTTGAGTCTTAAGTTGTCATATGTCAATTGCCGATACGCGGACGCACGAGCCGTGCGTCCCTACTTGCGCATCAACCATAACTCTTGACATTTATAACACAGCGATTTTAATTGGCTTGCATCCGTCCACTGATATTACATACACTCCCTTTGCCAAAGTGAACCCTAAACAGCCGGCAGCCGGACGTTCAGACAGAAGGACTCGCCCTGCCATATCAAAGACAGCGACCGTACTATGGCCGTCAAGTCCGTTTACGGTAATTGCATCGCCGACGACTTCTACATCAGGAGCAGGAATAGAGCCGATTTCATCGACAGCCTCAGGATCAGTCGGGACATACTGTTCGATGATGATATCATGGAAGTTTATGCCTTTGTTTTCGATCGATGCCCGGTCAATGCGAACGTTGCAGAGTTCATTGCCTTCATAAGTGTGGGTAAACTTATAGGTCTTCTTTTCTGAGGTCTTGAATTTCAATTCTGCAAGATCGGTGGTGTCGTCAGCAATGCCGTCTTCATCATTATCTGTATTGATGCTAAGCATAACCGACTGGGCGCTCTTATCGGAATTGCCGCAATATAGCGTAATCTTCCATGGACCTTGAATATCGTTTACCTGAATATAGCAAGTGCCGACCTTGCCCTGCTTACCGATGAAGCCTACGGCATTCTTAGATGCCCCGTTGTCGGCTGACGAGTAGGATGCGTAAGGGGAAAGATTGCCAAAAGCCACAAGACGGCCACCGTCAGTACCCATGACAAGATTGTCAAATTGCTCTTCTGCCTTCACACCCTTCATGATGTCAGCTTGATTGCCGGAGATGATTGTGCCCCATTCTGATTCACCGAAAGATGCCGGTGTAGTATGGAAATCGGTATAGAAAAGAGTTCCTCCGGGGACAGCGGTAAAGCTCCAGACGTCACCTTCTGTCACTCCTGTATCATTGACGGCATCAACACGCCAGAAATATGTGGTGTTGGGTTCAATTCCTTCCGGAGTTAAAGAAGTGGCGAAAATATCAGCAGCAATCTCCTCAAGATCATCTGCGGAAGTGCCAAGATAAACATTATAGCGTATGGTGCCGAAATAGTCTTTTGTACCATTGCTCCAGCTAAGCACGACATCAAGGGCCTTCTCCTCCGCTCCGTCTGCTGGAGCAACAAGCGTGGTAGAATCGGGAGCAAAGGGCTCGGAAGTCATGGTCTGGAGAACAGGCGACTCTACGGAACGTATCGAGTCCTCACCTATCGCATACACACGGAAATAATAGGGTTTGTTCTCTTCAAGGTTCTCAACCTTGAGTGTAGTTACTCCGGCATCGACTCTTCCAGCCTCAGAGTAATCCTTGCCATCTGCAGAGACTTCTACCACAAAACCGGTCTCATCTTCGGAATTATCAGTCCACTCCAGGGTGATGGCATTCTTTTCATTCTTTACAGAACGAAGACCTGTAGGATTCTTCATATAAGGATAAGGAGAATCGATAGTGAACACATAGTTCTCGATATTTGCATACCCATTTTCGGCAATAGCGGCGGCATCCGAGGGATCAAGCGGGTCGAGGCCTTTTGCACTTTCCCACTCGTCGGGGATTCCGTCGCCATCAGTATCAAGCGGTTTATAGCCACCATACAGAACGCCGGTACCCTTATGGGGAAGTGCCTTCTCAGTGGTAATTCCGCCAGTAGTTCCCTGGCCGCCAAAAGAAGCAAGTTCGTCGATCAGATATTGATCCACCTCATCACGCACCGGGAGTGAAGCGCCGGCATATGCAAGCACATATTCGAGAGCTTCGGGAGCCGTCATACGCCCTTCTATCACCGGCACTTCTTTCGGAGCACCGCGACCTACAAGATCAGCTGTGGCGTTAACGCGTGCGCCTCCTGACTTAGCATATTCTTCATCCGACATCTCATGACCGTCGAGGATGCCGTCGATGTTGGAGTCATACCAGTTGCCTTCAGCGAAATACTTGAAATTAGAGTTTCCACCCACCAATGGATAAGCTGCCTGTTTCCAGGGCCCCGTGATCCAGTAGTTGCCGGATATTTCAGCCCAGGAGTCACCCGCGCTGTCGCCACCCATGTTGTATGCGGCTTCCTTGCCCCAGTTGTAGGAGACATTATTGACAAACTGGTTCAGACCTTTCACCTTCGGATTTCGGGTGGCATTCTCGATATAGAGGTTTCGGAAAAGGGTCACTCCATTGTCAGTCTGGATCAGGCCGCCACAAGAATGGGGCTGCAGTCCTTGACCGATGATAGAATTCTGGATAGTTACGTTAGCCGGGCCTGTACCTTTGGTGTCACTGCTCACGGAGAAATTCTCGTCGCGTCCCCATAGCACCGACATATGGTCGAAGATCATATCGTGACCGGAAGCAACTCCTGCCGCGTCCTTACCGCTGTCGCCATTCACACCCATTCTCACGCGGAGATAGCGCACTATGATATTATTGGCATTGGAAAAAGAGACTCCGTTGCCGTAGACCTGCACACCCTCACCCGGTGCAGTTTGCCCAAGAATAGTAAGATTATTCTTGAATGTGAGGCGACTTTTGAGATGTATCACTCCGGATACATCAAATACCACTATACGGTTTGGTTTCGACACTGCATCGCGCAGCGAACCTGTGCCGCTGTCGTTGAGGTTTGTCACATGGTAGATTTCACCGCCGCGTCCACCGGTAGCATAGCGGCCGAAGCCTTCTGCTCCAGGGAAAGCAAGGAGAGCATCTTGTGCGCTCATGGAGGCTGCTGATGTCAGCATTATCGCGCCTGCTCCTAATCTTTTCAGTAATTTTTTATTCATGATGTTGGTTGTTATATTTTAAGCTTAACATAAGAAAGTTATCTTCCACCTACCTTTTTGATTAGCTCCCTCATGCTTAGTGTCTACTATATGTTTCATCTTTATTCTTTGATATCTTACCACACTCTGTTTGATATTTAAATGTTTAGATATCTCATCAATGGAATAAAACGGATACAAGACCATTACAGATAAGATATTTTTTTGTATCTCCGAGAGACCGGGATGCCCATTGATTTTTAAAAGAAGGGTATCTGTCTGCGAATTTGTCTGCGAATTTGTTGATTTGTCTACTAATCTTTTATAGAATTCCGTATTTGGCTCATAAGTTGTCCAACGCCCATTAGGATTGGAAATTAAAAACCCTTTAGAAGTCAATCCACTAAGCAGGCGATTTATCTCCCAACCTTTTTTTCCGGTTTCTGATTGAAGTTCCGAATTAGTTTGTGCTTTTTCGCATACTATGAGTGCCAAACACTCTTTCTCGTCAGATGTCAAATTATCCATATCCTCCTTATTTCTTACACTTATCTATTTCAACTTTATCATACCAAAATCCTGGTGTCAGCATATGGTCGGCAAATTCGCTCAGTGGCATCCCTTCGGGGATGACCTTGTCGCATTCTGGAAGCAGGCTGTCGCATTGCTTAGCTATCTCTTCAAGCGGGAGATATGAGAATGAGTCGGGATACATTTCCAATTGCTGCGCGACTGTCATCATCGCTTGCTCATCGCCGAAAAGGGCGGCACGCAACAGAAGATCCTCTCCACGCTTTGAGTCGTATGGAAGTCCGCGACCCATCAGCATAGCTGTTCCGGCAAGAGCCGAAGCCTTTGCCATCCTATCTTTATCAGGCAATTTGCCTCCCAAAACCTCATCCGCATTATTGAGAATAAGCTCCATATAATTGAGAGCTGCCACAGGAAGACCTTGGTCAGCAGCCCGCTCATACCATCGGAATGCTCCCTTAAGGTCTTTCTCCACAAACTCGCCATGCTGCAGAAGCCATCCAACATTATTGGCAGCCTTGGCATCCCCTTCCCATGCGGCAGAAAGCATCAGGTCGTAGCCTTTTTGGCGGTCGTCAGGAAGAGAATCACGCATAAAAAGCTCGTATCCTTCCATAGCAGACGCTGCCACCTCTTCAGGAGAAGCAGCCCGGCTGATATTCGGAAGGACAATCACCAAAGCCAAAATAAGGAATCGAATCATTTTCATAGCGCAAATATAATCATTTTTCACCGCATTTGCAAAAATTAGGTGTTGACTTCAACCTTATCCCTATATCTAAGTGTTTTATGAACATGAACAACACTTGGATATCTTTCCTTAATGGCATACTGAAAATGCCGGGAGCAAAAATAAATCGTGAGTCGTTTCTTCGCAAGACTTTCAAAGGCCTTTCAGAAGAAGAGATAATGCTGTGCCTGGCGGAATCGCCCGCCAAAGTCATCCCTGCGAAAGAGATTGAAAAGGCAGCCAACTCCGTAATCAATTCCCATACAGCCAAAGTGACTACGATTTCCACAGTCTCAGGTATACCGGGAGGGTTAGCCCTGCTCGCCACCATACCGGCAGATTTGGCAAATTATTATTACCATATCATCTCAGTCGGGCAAAAGTTAGGGTATCTTTATGGATTTCCTGATATGATAGACGACAAAGGGAAGCTCACGCCGGATGGAGAAATCATGCTGACAGCCTTTATCGGGGTAATGAATAAAGTGCAGATAGCCAACGAGCTTATCAAGAAGCTGGCATCGGAAATGGCAAAAAGGATGTCGGAGGAAACTGCCAAGCGTATTGCCGGTAATATACTGTCGAAACAAATAGTGTCGCAAGCAGTGGAGACAATAGCTACCAAACTCGGCACCAAGATCACATCGAAGACAGCGGGCAGAGGGATCAGCAAAGCAATTCCGATAGTAAGTGGGATCATATGCGGCGGCATCACCTATGCCACCTTCAAGCCGCAATCCAAGCGCCTTCTCCAGGCCCTCAAGGAAACACAATACCAAAGGATTCCATCTATTCCGGCACTTCCTTGATAAAATTAGCAAGCGTACCAGCTCGTCTATTGCTGCAGGCCGGAAGGCCTGCTCTCCATAAAAAAAGGCAAACAGACGTGTCACCAGTTTGCCGGTCTGTTTGCCTGAAAACGTTTTCCGTTGTCCGTTTTCCGAGGGTCCCGGACTTGATGCCGGGGGTGTATAGAGCCACGGATACGGTCATGCCGCGGCTGTCAGGGTCGATACACCGTTCCAGTGAGCAATGCGATAGGGGCCGCATTGGGTCGTCGGAGTTGTCATCGTTGTCGTAGTTGTCAACGATACGTAGGATGAAAGCATGAGGGCTCTTATTCGCCTGGAAGCGCGTGTACTTACTTGCCATAGACCTGATTGCCACGAGCGTCGGCAACCGGTTGGGTTTCGTTTCCGGGGGCAAAGTTAGTGCCTTTTTTAGGGTGAATCCCCTTATCCCCATCAAAAGATTAAGCGGAGCTTGGGTTTTCAAAGGCATGATACCAGAGAATATGCGCCACAAGCGGCGCAGCGAGGTACAAATCGGAATAGTGGAGGGCGGAGCTGAAGCTCCTTGGCAGTAAAAAAGAAATGAATTTTTGTGAAGAGAGTGCGTTGGAAATCCTACGGCTACCGCCTCGGCACAGTATGAAAGAGACATAGGCTGATGAAGCATCGATGATGGGATGTAAGGGAACTGGCAGAGGGGCTTAGAATTTAAATTATTGGATTTTAATGGATTCGAAAGCAGAGGCGGCTTCGTCGTGGATTTTGCCGATGGCGATGGATGGGGCTAATTTCTGACTTTGGTCCATTCGGGGAATGTGTCATAACCATAGCTTTGGTCATTATTTGAATATTTGCAACCTTTTTTGCATACGGTATACCCTCCATGATTGAATAGGATGACCTCTCCACTCCTCAGCCGCCTGTTCCGCTCTCCATCTTGCATCCTTCACCATCTCATATGCATGGTTATATCTGACTACTGCCAACACCAATGACACGGACCCAAACACAGCAAAGCATCCAATTACGAACTTTCCCGCAAGCATCCCAAATATCCACCTGTCAATTTTACTCAATATCTTTTTCATCTCCTTAAGTATAAATTGCTAAACTATAGAATTCACATCTTTTTCTCCTTCGTAAAACAAATCAAGTACTTCTACGAAGATATCA
>JAIDSL010000070.1 GCA_029061255.1 Muribaculaceae bacterium | reverse complement strand
ATTGTTAATTATATTATCTTTTGATAAGGCGGATGGCTGCCCAATGGTCTCCTTCCTCGGATGTTTTGTCGAGTTTGAAACCGAGAGGTTCGGCTGCTGCCATCACAATTGGAATGTCGGCAGTGTAGAATCCGCTGAGCAATAAGACTCCCCCGCTTTTGACTTTTTCAGCATATTTGTCGATGTCAGATGTGATGACATTGCGGTTTATGTTGGCAAGGAATATGTCGGCAGATTGGCAGTCTTTCAAAGAAGAAGCATCTCCACAAACAAAATCAATGGCCTGACTGTTGAGGGCAGCGTTTTCTACAGCATTCTCAAATGCACCGGGATCAATTTCAATTCCGGTGACGTTTCCGGCACCTCTCATCTTGCATAAGATTGCGAGAATACCGGTACCAGTGCCCATGTCAATGACTGTTTTTCCATCAATGTCTTTAAGGTCGAGCACATATCGCATCATCTGAGATGTAGTGGCATGATGCCCCGTACCAAATGCCATTTTTGGATCGATCAATATATCATACTTGGCCTCAGGCACATTCTTATGAAAAGAAGAATGAACCACGCACTCTCCCGCAATGACAATAGGCTGGAAATAGTGTTTTTCCCATTCCTCATTCCAATTTTTACTCTCAACAAACTCAGATTTGTATGAAATGGATGTGGGGATTGGGAACTCATCGAATATTTCCCGAATTGCTTCATCCGAATATTCTTGCGCCTGAACATAGGCAGTCAAACCCACAGAATCAGGCTCAAAACTTTCGTATCCAACATCAGCAAGAAAAGCTGCCAGCAGATCTGTTATGTCTTCCGAGCATGGATCACACTCGAAACGCACTTTATAATAGTTCATATCGCTTATTTCTTTTTCTTTCGGAAAAAGGAGAAGACTTTTTTCGCGGCTCCAAATGCAGAAATTCCCATCATGATGTAGTCAGTATAATTAAGGCCACGAACAATCTTCATGGGAATGGAGCCCAATCTTGATGCAGCCTTAAGAGTGCCGTCTGCAGCAAAAGGATTTCTGTCTTTCAGACCTTCTAATTGCTCAAGGATCTTGTCCTTGGCAAACTCCTTCCTGACAGCTACCAATGCCCGATGATGACGTATTTCATCAAGGGTGTATCCCTCGAATTCAACCGGCTCATCTATCGGAGACAATACTTTGTCTTTAGCCTCTATTCGCTTAACATTCTCCATAGTCAGGAATTTATTTTAGTAATATCTTGGTAATAATCCTCGCAATCGGATTAATTATTATCTTCTCTCGCAAGAAATAGATAATGGCCAAAAGGACAAGGACACATCCGCCTGCCGCAAGAAATGAGAGTGCAAACCCCATGATTTCCTTGAAAAGAAAAGCAAGCGAAATACCAAACATAATTAGAGCAGTGATGCCGAAAAGAAGACATACTGCCCCTGTGCATGCCAATCCGGCAAGCATTGTCAGTTTTTCTGCTGCAGTCAGTTTGGCATACTCCAATTCAAGAGTAGCCCAGTCTTTCGACCGGGCTAACAAATCCTTGAATTGATCTAAGAGTGTACTATTTTTATTACTACTCATCAATCGCTAAAAATTGTGCGACAAGATTAATCCTCTCCCGTAAGTTCTGCCACGAGAGCGTCTACTTCCTCGTCGCTGATTTTGATACCCTTTCTTTTAAGGATGCGCACTATACGGCTACGTACTTCCTCACCCTTTTCTGGAGCAAAGAGGATAGCAGCACCGCAACCTACGATGGCACCACCAAGAAATGCATAGAGAATATTCAGAGCTTTCATATCTTTTGTTCTCTTTGGTTATTGATTAAAGACTCTTTTCAATCTGATCCTCGATTTCATCAGCAAGTTCTTCGAGCTCGCTTCCCTTGAGGTTGATGCCCTTCTCTTTGAGGACCTTCATGATTTTTTTACGAGTTGTTTCACCCTTTTCAGGAGCTACGAGCAGACCAACTGCTGCTCCCGCGATTGCGCCACCTACAACGGCGCAGATTATTTGCATTGCTTTCATAAATATTTGTTTTAAATTTTGATTCTTTACTATTACAACAAATGAATAGCCGTTTGGATTAACACGATTCAAAAAAAACTCGTTTCAATCAAATTCATCACTTCTTAGCAAGCATAGTCGAAGTAGCTATAGCTTGATAAGCCATGAGTCCATCTTGTGAAAGCTCGACAGTTTGCCAGCCGCCATTGGGCAAAGGCACAGATACGTGGGTGGCATCTACAAATGTCATAAATGGATATTCTTTGCCTTCAGTCTGGAGAGACCATGTCTGTGAATCACTTGCAAACTCCAAGCGGAACTTCTCCCCTGTTGATTCCAATGTCACGTCGTAACCTTTGCCATCGCATTCTACAAGGTAACGGCCATGGTCAGTATCAATGACTTTAGTAGAAGCTGTCATGGGGTTGTCGCCGCTCCAAAATTCAATGGTATTCAGCACAAGTAGATCCGCAAGTCCACATACCTCGTAAACGGGAAGAATCCAGAATGCTACAAATACGATTTCGTTTATAAACTTATTCGATACCTGATCATTCCATGCATATAAATTTCTTGTCAAAGCAAACTTACCCATGCATGAAGTCATGGAGGAGCAAAGAAGAGCCGCAAGTGCAGCTGTGAGAAAAATTTTTTTCATTCTTCAGTTGTTATGATTGGATGATCTATTTTCTTTTTTACAAGAACTGATATATATTGGAGAAACACTCGGCGAGTGATCATTGTTTTGAAATAAGCATTCTTTTATGACCAAGCACCACCCTATACTTACAGACACAACCCGAGCCGGAGCTACGTCCCTTTGCTATTTCTATAAGTAAGCCCTTATGGGGCTTGATGGGGATGGACGCTGTGCACCGGCCCGAATGTGCCTGAGAGTTATATACAAAAAGTTATTTCTATCGCAAATCTTAAAAAGATTTTCTTATTTGTAAGTAAAACCTCATTGACCATTGAAAAGTTCGAAATATTCACATACTTTAACGCAAATACGGAATACTTGGTCGAAAAGGCATTTTTTATACATTTTTTAATAAAAGCGACATTATTTATTACATATTTTTTATTAATTTTGCGCACAAAATAAATAACAATGAATACAAGACGATTGATTTCGTTTGCTGCTATCCTTATATTATTGTGTGTGGCATCTGACAGCTATGCTGCAAACAAAGATAAAGAAAAGGACAAGATCACTGTAGTGCTTGACCCCGGACATGGAGGCAAGGATTTCGGCGCTTGTGAAAATGGAGCAAAGGAAAAAGACATAAATCTTTCTGTGGCAAAAAAACTGCGAGCCCTTATTGAAAAAGAACTGAAAGACGTAAATGTGGTCATGACTCGCTCGACTGATGTTTACCTTACGCTTCAAGAGCGAGCTGATGTCGCAAATGATGCGGGAGGTGACCTCTTTATGTCGATACATGTCAATTCCATCGATAAAAAGACTCGAGGTCGGGAACTCACTAAAGGAAGTTCGGTCTATGTGCTCGGTCTTCATCGCGATCAAGACAACATGAAAGTGGCTATGAGGGAAAACTCAGTTATAGAGCTTGAGAGTGATTATAAGGAAAAGTATTCCGGTTTTGATCCATCTAAAGATGAAAGCTACATAATTTTTGAGATGGCTCAAAAAAGAAACCTCGGAGAGAGTATCCGTGTGGCAAGTGATGCGCAAAATGCTTTGGTTAACACGGCAGGTAGGGCTAATCGGGGTGTTAGACAAGCAGGCTTTTGGGTCTTGTGGGCTACCTCGATGCCTGCAGTGCTCGTAGAACTTGACTTTATCTGCAACCCACAATCAGTGAGGTATATGACATCTGATTCCGGAGAAAATGAACTCGCGGCTTCACTCTTGAAATCAATAAAAAAATTTGTTGAAAGAAGAAATTGATAGTTATTTGTTATAAGTTTTAAGCAGCTAAGAAATCTGTAAGAATATAAATTCACCATTATCCACAAAGAAAGAAACGAACATGAAAAAGATATTCAACCGTGAATTTGCCATAGGGCTTTCAGTGATAGTAGCAATTCTGATTCTGATCTTTGGAATTGATTTCCTAAAAGGAATCAATCTCTTTCGTCCGGCACACTATTATCTGGCATACTATGATAATGTAGACGAGCTGACAGTTTCATCTCCAGTGCTGATCAACGGATTTAAAGTTGGACAAGTAAGGGAGGTCAATTTCGACTACACAAAGCCCGGAAAGGTGGAAGTGGTGATGGCGCTTGACAAGAATCTTAAGCTTCCTGAAGGCACTCGAGCAGATATTGGCACAACTCTTTTAAGCGGCGCGAGAATCGAACTCACTATGGGAAAAGGCCCGGAGATGCTGCCTACAGGAAGCGAATTGCAGACCGGAGTGAAAGAGGGTCTGATGTCGTCTGTACAAGACGGATTGATGCCCGCTATCACCGGAATTTTGCCTAAGGTTGACTCCTTGCTATATAATTTAAATCTGTTAGTTGCAGACCCGGCTTTGTCAGCTTCCATCGGAAGACTTGACGGTATTACATCCAACTTATTGGCTACCACACAAGGCCTCAACAGCACAATGAACAATCAAGTGCCCCGACTGGCTAACAACACTGTCAAACTGACACAGTCGCTTGACACTATAGTTGGAAATCTCGGGCAACTATCCTATCAGTTAAAATCTCTTCCAATTGATGCTACTGTTGATAATGTGAATCAATTGACTGCCAATCTCTCCCAATTCTCAAGGCAGCTCAACGACAAGAACTCTACATTAGGATTGCTGACAAGTGATCCGGAACTCTACAATCAACTCACCCGAGTTTCTGCTGACATCGACTCTTTGCTTGTCGACATAAAGAAGAATCCTAAAAGATACATCAGCATTAAACTTCTATAATGTAATTAGAGCGTGAAACAGGTCTTCTATCGCTATAATCCGGACACTGACAATTTCGAACGCCACTACCCCACTTTAAAGACCCGTCTTGCCTCTCTTGGAAGGTATCTGGCAGTGGGGAGTGTGATCGGAATAGGTGTGTATGCAGCCCTGTATTTCGTTTTTGATACTCCTACCGAACGCAATTTAAAGGAGGAGAATAGTAAACTCAAATCTCAGTATGCTATTCTTGAAAAGCGCCTTGACAATTCGATCAAGGTGATGGAAGACATCCGAAATCGTGACGATAATTTCTACAGGGTCATGATGCAGATGGATCCGCTGAGCAGCAAGGAAAGATTTTCAGGTCTTGAAAATGATACCCGTCTCGAGGATCTGGGTCACCTTAGCGATGCAGAGCTCATAGGAAACATGAATAGATCGATGGATCTCTTGGAACGTCAGATTTACTCGCAGTCAGTTTCTTTCGACCAATTGCGCGATGCCGCCGGAGAGCAGAAGGAGAAGATAGCAAGGATTCCTTCGGTGATGCCTATAAAAATAAAGGATTACACCATGTCATCAGGCTATGGCTATCGTCGCGACCCACTCTATGGCACCGCAAAATTTCATGAAGGTCTTGATTTTGCAGCGGCAACCGGGACTCCGGTGTTTGCCACGGCGGATGCAGTGGTGGAAGTCGCTGAGAGAAAAGATGCTTATGGCAATTGCATCGACTTAAACCATGGTTACAACTATGTCACTCGATATGCACATCTAAGTCAAATATTGGTTAAACCAGGCCAACATGTGAAGCGTGGGGAGATGATTGGGAAAGTTGGCTCTACGGGAAAGTCAATAGGAAGCCATCTTCATTACGAAGTAAGATTCAAAGGAGAACCCCAAAATCCGGTGAATTATTACTTTATGGATCTAACACCTCAGCAGTATCTGGATATGATTCAGCTTGCTGAAAATTCCGGCCACGTGATGGACTGAAAAAGTGTCTTATGTCTTACAATCTATAATGATGGAAAGTATCAACAAAAAATACTATAAGATAAGGGATGTTGCTGAGTTTCTCGGTGTGCCGCCTGCCACTATTAGATATTGGGAAAGGGAATTTCCTGAAATATCACCGGATCGGACATCTACCGGCTTGAGACAATACACTCCCGCCGACATTGAAACCCTTAGAATCATCCATTATCTAATAAAGACAAAAGGATTGAAGATTGAGGCAGCAAAAACACAGTTCAAACAAAACAGAAATAATATTACAAAAAGACTTAAGGTGATTAGTGAACTTCAAGACCTTCGTAGCGAGCTTGAGGTGATGCTTATGACTCTCACAAAACGCAGATAGCCATTTACAGATTCGAGTTATAATAACCCGGATTTCCTGTGACATTCTCCCCTACAAAATCCGGGATCAAATATTCTTCATCTCCCGAAGAGAGTTCCACTTCGGCTGTCACAAGGCCGCATCTGTCGCCAGCAAATTCATCAATTTCCCATATGTGACCGGCAAAAGGGACAATATACCTTGTTTTTTCAATGACGGGGGGTTCACACATCGACATCATACGCTCTGCATCCTCATACGGAATCCGGTATTCATATTCTTCACGAACGGATCCGGAATTTTTCCCTTTTATAGTAAGATACCCTTCATTGTCCCTTATTCGGATGCGAACAGTCCTTTTTGGTTCCCTGCACAGATATCCTTGTGATATACGAGAAAAGGAGGTGGCCAGCGCTTTGTAGCTATCATTTTTCACTAAATATTTATGTTCAATCTCCAAAGCCATGATAAAAACGAATATTTTTTATTAATTTTGTAGTGTGAAACGCTTTCGTTTCTAATGCAAAATTAATGAAATCTGTTAGAATCCACAATATCTCTGCTTCAAAAAATACATCATTACTTTTTAAGTCAATGATGCTTATATTGTTGCATTTCGTCATAGGAAGTGGATGGCAGTGTCTGCTCGCACAAGAGCCCCAGATGGAAATCGACACAGCATTGTTTCTCAGAGAGGCACAAGAACTCCAGGAGCTTCTCGTGACTCCCGGCAAGGAGAAATATTCTTCGAAAAATAATCCGGCAGTGGAATTGGTCAGGCAGATCAGGAAAAATCAAAAGAAAGGTAATCCTTATGATCAGGAAAGATATAGCTATGACCAATATGATAAGATCACTCTTGGACTTATTGATATCAACGAGGAGGATCTTGAAAATCACGAGACACTCAAAGCGTATCTCGACACCACAAACTTTGGGCATAGGCTAATGCTAAAGGTTCTCCTTAATGAGAGGGCTGCCACAATGCTATATTCCGGGAATGAAAACTCCAAGAAAACGGTAGTAAGAGCCAAGAAATCAAATGGCATCAGTGAAATGTTTGATGTCGACAACATTGACGTCATGATCGAAGAATTATTAAGGGAAATAGACATATATGATAATGACATAACGCTTCTTGCAAATAAGTTTCCAAGTCCGTTGTCTTCATTAGGCAACTTACATTATCATTATTTTATAGCCGACACTCTTGATGTGGAAGGCACACGCTGTGTACAGCTGACTTTTATGCCACGCAATCCGGCTGATTTTTCTTTTTCGGGGAATCTATTTGTAGAGTTGGGTGACACTACAGGATTCATCAAGAAAGTCTCTATGAAGGTGCCGAGAACTGTCAATCTTAATTTCATTGACAATCTTTACATCGAACAATTATATGAAAAAGACAAAAATGGATATCGGAATAAGGTTTCAGATAATTTAGATCTTGATATCTGTATTGTTAAGGGCACACAGAGGTTTTCAGCCAGTCGCATGTCAAGATTTGATAATTTCTCCGACAAAATCCGTGCCGATTTGCGCCAAGCCTACGAAGCAATTGGCCCGTATATTGAGATAGGGAATCCTGCTGAAGAAAGCGGAGAATTACTATCTGAATATAGAGTCGTTGCGCTTTCGGGAGCTGAAGCCAATATGGATACATTTATGGCTCATCTTCGTCAATATCCTTTGTTTTATTGGAGTGAGAAGATCCTTGTAGTCCTCGTAAATGGTTATATAAAAACGGGGAAAAAGAGTAAATTTGACATCGGCCCAATCAATACCTTCATAAGTTCCAATCCCATTGAAGACATTCGTTTGCGCATCGGAGGTATGACTACCGCTAATTTATCGCCTCATTGGTTTGCTAAGGGATACGTCGCTTATGGCACCCGTGACCGAAAATTCAAATATATGGGAGAATTGGAGTATTCTTTCAACAAAAAAAAATACCACAGCCGCGAATATCCGATAAACAGTCTCAGAGTCAAGCATCAATATGACATGGATATGATCGGGCAGCATTATCTTTTCACTAATGCCGACAATGTCTTCCTAAGTTTGAAACGAAAGACTGATAAGCTTATCACATATCGACATCTCACACGCTTTGAATATGGACTTGAGCTACCAAATAATCTTTCGTTTACGTTCTGGGGAGAGCACGTGAAGCAAGATCCCTCCCCTTGGCTTCCATTCGTAAATGGTTACGGACATCATATCCCTTACTATCGTCGCACGACGATTGGGTCTTCCATAAGATTTTCTCCGGGAGAGAAATTTATTCAAGAAAAAGATTCACGCATAGCTGTCAATCGTGATGCACCAATTTTCCAGCTTTATTTGGAATGGGGACCAAAGGGATTGAGAGGTTGCCATTATAGTGTCAGCAAAACAGAAATGTCCGTATGGAAACGTTTTTGGTTCTCTTCATTCGGATATCTGGATGCATTAGCCAAGGGTGGAATTATTTGGAGTCAAGTTCCCTTCACCGAGCTCCTTTGGCCTAATGCAAACTTAAGTTATACTATTCAACCGGAATCCTATTCACTTATGAATCCTATGGAGTTTGCAATGGATAGGTATGCTTCTTGCAATCTTACTTATTGGGGCAACGGTGTCCTTTTTAATAGGATTCCTATAATTAAGCATGCAAAATTCCGTGAGGTTGTGGATTTCAAATGCCTTTGGGGTAACTTAAGCAAAAGAAATAATCCAAGCTTGCATCCCAATTTATTCAGGTTTCCTTCAGATGCCGAAGTGCAGATTATGGGACACACTCCCTATATGGAGATAAGTGCAGGAATCGATAATATATTCAAGATTCTTAGAATAGACTATGTCTGGCGACTCAGCTATCTTCATACTCCCGGCACTGACCGATCAGGACTGCGGGTAGCACTGCACTTCAGCTTCTGACGCATTCGGTAATCAAACAAAACCCTAAAATAAACAGCTAAATACACTATGATTCTCGATATAAAAGACGAAGGAATAAAAGACTATGACATAATGCTTGCAACCCAAAGAGAAATCTTTGAAAGGATGGTGCAACAAAAAAAAGTAGGTTTGCCTATAGAAAAAGAGTATATTTTTTTCGTTGAACATCCATCTGTGATTACACTTGGAAAGCATGCTAAGGAGACGAATGTGCTCTTCAATGAAGAGGAGCTTTTAAAAAAAGGGATAACACTCCATCACATAGAGAGAGGTGGAGATGTGACATATCATGGCCCCGGACAACTTGTCGCTTATCCCCTTCTTGATCTCGAATTTCATCATCTTGGAGTCAAGGACTACGTGGATCTGCTTGAGGAAACTGTGATTCTTACACTTGCCGATTTTGGTGTGAAAGGTGAAAGGTTGGCTGGAGCCAGTGGTGTCTGGATTGGTGTAGGGACTGAAAGAGAACGCAAGATTTGCGCACTTGGTGTCAAGTGTAGCCGGTATATTACGATGCATGGACTTGCCCTCAATGTCAATACAGACTTGAATGGTTTCCGACTGATCAATCCTTGTGGTTTTGTTGACAAAGGAGTCACATCAATGGCCGAAGAACTTGGTAAATCTATAGATTTCAATCAAGTAAAGAATATTATGGGCCGTAACTTCAGGAAACTTCTCAAATATGAATAATAAATTTTCAAATTTTTTTAATAAAATATTTGGTCAATTGAAAAAAAAGCACTAATTTTGCATCGTCAAAAGGGGAAGAGACCCCGGATGACTTAAAAATGCCTTGTGGTGTAATGGCACCGGATTCTGGTTCCGCCATTGATAGATTTCGAGAGAGTTCGAGTCTTTCCACAAGACAAAAAAATATTGCCTTGTGGTGTAATGGTAGCACACCGGATTCTGGTTCCGTTTGTGAGAGTTCGAGTCTTTCCAAGGCAACACTTTTGTAACTTTGCTTATTCTGCCTTGTGGTGTAATGGTAGCACACCGGATTCTGGTTCCGTTTGTGAGAGTTCGAGTCTTTCCAAGGCAACACTTATACCTTCGATGGGAATCGAGGGTATTTTTGTTTTATCCTCATTATCAGACTGTTTTCTACTGGAGCATATAAAAATTCAACGATTCTCTATGTAGAATAAAAAAAATTCTGTAACTTTGTAGATGCATTCAGCATCTACAAACAAAGATCCATATGGCACACTTGAATTTTCTCGGAATGGGCGTGGCTTTGGTCACTCCGTTTAATAAAAATAAAGAAATTGATTATTCCGCTCTTAAAAGAGTAATTGACCATGTCGTGGATAATGGTGCTGACTTTCTTGTAGCACTCGGCACTACAGGTGAGACTCCTGCCCTCTCCGCAAAAGAAAGAAAGGAGATTAAAGATTTTGTTAGGGAATATTCCGATGGTCGAATACCGCTTGTGGTTGGAGTTGGAGGTAATAATACAGCTGAAATCGTAGAGCAGCTGAAAGAAGAAGACTTTTCCGGATATTCTGCTATCCTTTCTGTAGTGCCTCCCTACAACAAGCCATCGCAAGAGGGAATTTTCTGCCATTTCAAGGCTATCGCGGAAGCCTCTCCCCTTCCTGTCATCTTGTATAATGTCCCGGGGCGCACAGGAGTAAATATGACTGCTGACACCACACTGCGTCTTGCAAGGGAGGTGCAAGGTATAATAGGAATCAAGGAAGCCTCTGGCAACATACATCAGATTCAACGTCTTATTCGAGAGAAACCGGAAGATTTCACAGTGCTAAGCGGCGATGACGGAATGACTTACCCGTTGATGACCTTAGGGGTGCAAGGAGTGATTTCTGTGCTTGGAAACGCATATCCGAAGGAGTTCTCCGAAATGGTGCATCTTTGTCTGGAGGGCAATTATATAGAGGCGGTTGACTATCACTTCAAGTATAGGGAAATAATTCGTCTTCTTTTTGCTGACGGCAATCCGGCAGGCGTAAAGTGTGTGATGCATGATATGGGACTCATTGAAAATGAATTGAGGCTTCCTCTCGTGCCAGTTTCAGAAAACACGGCATCAGAAATACTCCATTGGGTCAATACACTCAAATGATCGACAAAGCTACCGTACAGAAAATCACCGACGCTGCCGACATAGTGGAGGTGGTGAGCGACTATGTGCATCTTATCAAGCGTGGGAGAAATTATGTCGGATTGTGTCCTTTTCATAATGAAAAGACTCCATCATTCTCTGTCAATAGTGTAAGAAATTTCTGCTATTGCTTCTCTTGCAAGAAGGGAGGCTCACCGGTCAATTTCATTATGGAAAAAGAAGGGCTTTCATATCATGATGCCCTGCTTCATCTGGCCTCTAAATATAACATAAAGGTTGAAGAAAAAGAATTAACTGAAGACGAACGTCGCCAGCTAAATGAGCGGGAAGCCCTGCTGCTTGCCAATGAATGGGCTGCGCAGAAGATGGAGAAGGCCCTACGCGACACAGAGGAAGGGCGATCAATTGGCTTGCAGTATCTCTACCAGCGTGGTGTCACTGATGAAGCCATAAAGAAATTCAGACTGGGTTATAATCTTGACAGTGGACATTCCCTTGCTGAAGCTGCAAAACTGGAGGGTATGGACATGAAAAGCCTTGCTGATGTAGGAGTGCTTGGACAGTCGCAAAAGATGCCGGGGTCATACTACGATCGATTTCGAGGACGTGTCATTTTCCCCGTACTCAATCCGTCGGGTAAAGTCGTTGCTCTCGGAGGCCGCGACCTAAAAGGCTCGATGGCTAAATATATTAATTCTCCGGAATCCTCCGTATATAAGAAAAGCAATGAGCTTTACGGAATATTCCAAGCCAAAAGCGAGATCGCAAAGCAAGATAATTGTTTTCTTGTGGAGGGATACATGGATGTCATCGGAATGTGGCAGTCTGGCATGGAAAATGTCGTGGCCTCATCCGGCACGGCTTTGACCGATGGCCAAATTGCAATGATCCATCGATTTACCAACAACATCACATTGATCTACGACGGAGATGCGGCAGGAATTAAGGCATCCCTTCGTGGTATTGATATGCTGCTTGCGCATAAGATGAATGTCAAGGTGCTTCTGCTTCCTGATGGTCATGATCCCGACTCATTTGCCCGTGAGAACACTCCCGAAAAATTCCGGGAGTATGTGGAACGTCATTCTACAGACATTATTCGATTCAAAGCTCAGGTGCTTTTGAAAGATGTAGGCGACGACCCTCAGAAAAGAGCGGCAGCAATTGAAAGTGTGGTTAGTTCTCTGGCTCATATTCCCGACAAGGTGAAGCGAATAGTCTACATTCAGGAATGCAGCCGTATTCTTGGTGTAAGGGAGGAAGTGATTGAAGCCGCTGTAGAAAAGTCGAGGGGCGAGGTGGTAGACCGGCAGAGACGCCAACGGCATGAGAATGAGATAGAACGTCTGAACGAAAATGAGAGTAACCCTCAGCCTGACTTGACAAAACAGCTTCGACCATCAAAAGGTGGGCAGCTGGCTGAAATGTATCCTTATTACCCGTTTGAGCGTAATGTAGTCTACCATTGTGTCAGATATGGCATTCTTGATTTCTGCGACGTTGAGTATGAAGATGGGACAAGCGAAACCATCAATGTGGCTGAGTTTGTGGCTGAGGAGATTCAAGAAGATAAAATTTGGTTTACCTTCCCGGCTTTTGCAAAAACATTCAACCGTATCCTTGATCTCAAGGAAGATTTCTCAAACGAGAACGTCGCTTTCAATGAGGCGCTTGAGAATGAAAGGAAAATGATGATGAAGGAGGGATATGATGATATAGCCTCAAAAGACTTGAGCATGGAGGAGATTCGCAGAGCTGAGCGTCTGCTGGAAGATAGGGTGAATGAAGAGCTCGAAAAGCGTCGATTTGAATTTGCTCGATATTATGTGGAGCAAAAACTATCAAGCCATCACGACGACGATGTGAGGCGCACCGTAAATGAGGCTATCAATGAGGAGCAGCCCTTGAGCAATATATATATCCGCAATAATCCTGTAAGCGAAAGGAAGATGGAAATCGACAGGATGAGGGTTCTTGTGCCGAGAGGTGTGCTGGAATGGAAAAATGAAATGCTGAATCAAATGATTCGCGCAAAGATGCAACAGCTTAATAGCATCATAGGACACTCTTCGCCTGAAGAGGAACAAAAGATCCTGATGGAAACACAAGCCCTGATGGAAAAGAGAGGCCATCTTGGAAAAGTAATGGGAGATCGGACTATTGGGAAAAAAATAAAATGATTTTGTAAGTTTTTTGTATCTTCCAGCGTCTAATCTATACAGACAACAAAGCTAACAACAGAACAGACTATGAATATTCTTGAAGTAGAGAACCTGACTAAGTGTTTTGGGTCGCTCCGAGCCCTCGACAACGTCAGTTTCGGAATACGCGAAGGGTCGATATGCGGTATCCTTGGACCCAACGGCGCAGGAAAGACAACCCTGCTTCGAATCATCAATGGTATCCTTACGATTGATGACGGAAGTGTAAGAATTCTTGGGGAAGATGCTTCAATAGAGGCATCTCGCAACATTGGATATATGCCTGAGGAACGTGGACTTTACGATACCATGCGAATGTCAGACCAAATAATGTATTTTGGGCAACTCAAGGGTGGGGATCCAAAACGTCTTCGTGTCGTGATGAACGAATATCTTGAGATGTTCAACCTAAAGGGTCAGGAACGCAGACGCCTCAAGGAGCTCTCAAAAGGCAACCAGCAGAAGGTGCAGATCATCTGCACTCTCGTCCACGAGCCTAAACTCGTGATCCTCGATGAACCTTTCAGTGGATTTGACCCTCTTAACGGCCAGATCCTTCAGCAAATACTCGGCCGCCTACAGGAAAAAGGCACAACTATTATCCTCAGTTCCCACAACATGCCTGCAATTGAGGAGATGTGTAGTGATATCGTGCTTGTCGACCATGGTCATATCCTTGTCGCTGACTCGATGACCAACGTCAAGGAGATGCATAAGGACAATACGATCCTGCTGACTACTTCTACGGAACTATCACAGCCTTTGCTCCTCTCAGGAGGAGCTGTCACTGAGATTGAGAAGGTAGATAACCTAAACTGGCGTCGTGGCTTTGCCTATCGTCTGCGTCGCAACCCGGCAAGCACTAACAACGATGTGCTTGACTCAGTAGCCATGCAGAGTCAAATTCTCCATTTCGAGGAGGCTCTCCCCTCTCTTAAGGACATTTTCATCTCCTATACTTCTTCCGCTGCCAAGCACCCCGAAAACCTAACAGCTTCTCAAACCAACAAACCAACCACCCCGCTATGAATAAGCTCAAACTGATTGTACTCAATGAATACAAGACGGCCGTTGGCCGAAAGTCGTTTTGGATAATGACATTTGTTTTTCCATTGCTCATGGTTGCCTTTGGCGTTGTGATGGGGTTCCTGATGAACGACTCTGACTCTTTTATGTCTACCACCAACTCAATCAACGAAAAGGCAGGGCTTACCCCTGATGAAGATGGAATGACTGCTGCTAAGGCAATGGCAATGATGGTGGGAGTCTTGCTGACGATGGCAATGATGATTTGTGGAAGCCAGATTATGCAGATGGTGCGCCAGGAGAAGACAAACCGAATCATGGAGTTTCTCGCCACCTGCGTGACCGGACGCACCATGCTTACAGCCAAGATTATCAGTGTAGCCCTGATTACACTTACTCAGGTGATCCTATGGGCAGCATGCTTCGTGCTGTTTGGAATAGGTTTTATAATCGTTCTTGATGTCGATATTCCGTGGCATTATCTGCTTCATCCACTGGTTTGGCAGACTATACTTTGGTCTGTGCTCTATTTCGCAGGAGGATTTCTTATGTTCAGCGCCCTCTTCGCAGCATGCGGCGCACTTACCGACAGCAACAATGAAAACCAGCAATATCTCACTATCCTTATGATGTGCGTGCTTGCCTCAATGTATATAGGGATGTATGCAGTAGATCATCCTACATCCGTACTTGCCCAAATTTGTGCTTACTTCCCGCTTACTTCCCCCACGGTTGGAGCTGTCAATGCCATAACGGGCGAAGTGCCTCTCTGGAGTAGCATACTTTCGCTTATAGTGCTCTATGCATGCGCTTACGGTGCGATAATAATCGGCGGAAAGATCTATGCCTCTTCAATGCTTCTTAAAGGATCCTCCCTTACCCCCAAGGCAATCATGGCATTCATCAAAGCGAAGTGATATTCATGCTTCATTGCTAATCTCACAAAGCCCTTCCGAATCGCAACGGAGGGGCTTCCTTATGTTAAAAAAGAATAAAGAAGGCTTTATGAATACAGAAACTGTCGTATTCTTGTTGCAAATTTGATATTTTTTGATTAATTTTGCAATATGAGACAGAATGTGGCTATCGCGTTCTGCCCAAAAACTACGACACCATGAGCAATAACTGGAACTATCAGCCACTTACGCGTCAGGAGCAGGAGAAAGCCGAAGCTCTTCTACCGGTTTGCGGGGGCATCACCCCAATACCGGAGCTTCTTATGCGTCGTGGTGTCAGTACCCCGGAGGAAGCCGTAGGCTTCTTCTCCCCTTCTCTTGATGATCTGCATGATCCTTTCCTTATGCCTGATATGGACAAGGCTGTCAACCGTCTTAACCGAGCCATGGGTGCAAAGGAAAGGATAATGATATATGGAGACTATGATGTAGACGGCACCACTGCGGTGGCACTTGTCTACAAATATTTGCAAAACTACTACAGCAATATTGAATATTATATCCCTACCCGCTACGAGGAAGGATATGGAATATCGCGCAAGAGCATAGAATATGCTGCTGAAAATGACGTGAAGCTGGTGGTGGTGCTTGACTGTGGGATTAAGGCTATTGATGAAATAGCTTATGCAAAGCAGCTCGGCATTGATTTTATCATTTGCGACCATCACGTGCCTGATGAGGAGCTTCCCCCGGCTGTCGCCATACTTAATCCCAAAATGCCGGGATCTCCATATCCTTGCCCGCATTTGAGCGGTTGCGGTGTCGGATTCAAGTTTATGCAAGGGTTTGCTAAAAGCAATGGCCTTGGCAACCATAATGAACTTGATTCTCTTCTTGACCTCGTGGCTGTGAGCATAGCAGCTGACATTGTGCCTATTGTAGGTGAAAACCGCATTATGGCATATCATGGACTCAGAAGGCTAAATTCAAATCCGAATCTTGGACTTCGCAGCATCATCCGCCTTTGCAAGCTCACTAATAAAGACATCACGATTTCAGACGTAATATTCAAGATTGGACCAAGGATCAACGCTTCCGGACGTATGCAGAGCGGTATGGAAGCTGTAGGCCTTCTTGTCACGCGCGACTTGCACGACGCTTATCAGCGCGGAGCAGAAATCGACCAATATAATAAAGACAGAAAGGAACTTGACAAAAAGATCACTGAAGAAGCTAATGAACTTATTGAAAACAATGTCAATATTGTGCATGGCAAGCGTTCGATAGTGATCTACAACAAGAACTGGCATAAGGGTATCATTGGCATTGTGGCTTCCCGCCTCACAGAGCTTTATTACAAACCTTCTGTGGTGCTTACATATGCCAACGGGATGGCTACCGGCAGCAGCCGGTCGGTGCAAGGTTTTGATATATATTCCGCTGTCAACTCCACAAGGCATCTCCTTGAGAACTTCGGAGGACACACTTATGCGGTGGGACTTTCTTTGAAAGAGGAAAACATCCCGGAGTTCAGTAAGCTTTTTGAAGAATATGTGGTAAAGCATATTCAACCCAACCAGCTTTGTCCGCAACTCGACATAGATGCAGATATATCCTTTGCTGATATTACTCCTGAGCTTACCACATGGCTAAAAAAGTTCAATCCGTTCGGACCCGGAAACCAGAAACCTGTATTCCGGACACGCAATGTCTTTGACTTTGGCACATCAAAACTCGTAGGCAAGAATATGGAGCATATAAAACTCGAGCTTGAAGATGACAGCACAAGCCGTGTGATATCGGCCATTGCGTTCAACATGGCACCCTACTTTGAGCATATCCATGCCCATAAGCCAATAGATATCTGCTATACAATCGAACAGAACAAACATCATCATACGGAATCAATCCAACTTATGATCAAGGATATCCGTATCTCAAAATCCGAGCAAGACTGAGTTAAGGGTTTCGGATATGAATTTAGAGTCTATCCTAAAGAAATACTGGGGTTACGATAGTTTCCGCCCACTTCAGCGCGACATCATAGAAAGCGTGATGTCGGGCTATGACACTCTTGGACTGATGCCCACAGGGGGAGGAAAGTCCATCACTTTTCAAGTGCCAGGCATGGCTTTTGATTCCGGACTTACAATTGTGGTCACTCCTCTCATTTCCCTGATGAAAGACCAGGTAGACAATCTTAAGCGGCGTGGCATAACTGCCGTGATGCTAAACAGCGGTATGACCCTGAGAGAGACGCGGATGGCATGGGAACGATTATGCAACGGAAGAGCGCGTTTCCTTTATGTATCGCCTGAAAAGCTTCGGAATGCTTTCTTTCTCGATGAGTTGCGTCGCCTTCCGGTGAGACTTATCGTTGTAGATGAAGCGCACTGTATATCCCAGTGGGGCTACGATTTCCGCCCCTCCTATCTTAAAATTGCAGAGCTAAGGAAAGTGCATCCAGGTGCGCCTGTTCTTGCCCTTACAGCCACGGCAACTCCAATGGTGGCAGACGACATTATGCGTAGGCTTGACTTCAAAGCCAAGAGCAAAAAATTCAAGATGAGTTTTTCTCGCGATAATATATCATATCTTGTAAGGCATACAGAAAATAAACTCTATGATATACTCCATATCCTTTCCCGCACAGAAGGGTGCGGCATAGTCTATGTCAGAAGTCGCCGAAAGACACGTGAAATTGCTGAATACCTTAATGCGGCCGGTATATCTGCCGATTATTACCATGCCGGCCTTTCATATGAGACTAAAGTGGAGCGTCAGAATGCATGGCAGACAGGTGTCATTCTCGGTATGGTCGCTAATAATG
>JAIDSL010000007.1 GCA_029061255.1 Muribaculaceae bacterium | reverse complement strand
TTGGCAAAGTATCGGCGAAGCGGAGCTTCGCAGTATCGGAGGCTTCGCCTCAGTATCGGCGCTGTTAACTCAGTATGACTAAGAGATAATTAACTTTTTGTAAAGTAATGAGTATCAAGTAAAAAGCAAGGGCAAAATTTGGCATTTGCTAAACAAATCGGGCTAAATTGGCATTTTTGAGGAGAGTCTGTAAAAATTTGGAAAAACTTTTTTGCCTAAAAATGAGGAAATTCCAATTTTTTGTTGTACCTTTGTATTCGGATTTAATTATCTCTTAGTAAGAGATTGACAAATTTGCTAAACAAAATGCCTTTGGCAAAGTATCGGCGAAGCGGAGCTTCGCAGTATCGGAGGCTTCGCCTCAGTATCGGCGCTGTTAACTCAGTATGGGTTTGTCTCTCTTGTGATGTAGGGATATGGAATTAGAAAACCCCGGACTGTGAAGGTTCGGGGTTTTCTTGTGTGGTTGCCGACAAGCGGCTTGAGGGGAGGCTGGGAAGCCTCCCTTCCATATTTATCGCCTTGGGCGGTTAGGAAACCGCCCTCCCATAGGGACGCGCACGGAGTGAGCTTACTACTAAGTTTGACTCGGTGGGAGGCTGGGAAGCCTCCCTCCCATAGGGTGGACGCACGGGCCGTGCGTCCCTACCGATTGCGGGGTGGGTTTGTTCTGATAGCTTATGACTGACACTTATAACTGACATCTTAAGACTTAAGACTGACAACTGAAGACTTAAATGAATATTTCGGGGAAATCGCTTGGCGGTGTGGGTGAAATTTGTTAATTTTGCAGTTTGAAACAGCCCGGGACTATCCCGGACATCAGTAAACACTATGCAAGACATCCGCAATATAGCTATCATCGCGCATGTCGACCACGGTAAGACTACCCTCGTCGACAAAATGCTGCTCGCCGGAAATCTCTTCCGCGAAAACCAAAATGCCGGGGAACTGATCCTCGATAACAATGACCTTGAACGCGAAAGAGGTATCACAATCCTTTCGAAAAACGTGAGTATCAATTACAAGGGTACGAAGATAAATATCATCGATACCCCGGGACACGCCGATTTCGGTGGTGAGGTGGAGCGTGTGCTCAATATGGCAGACGGTTGCCTGCTCCTTGTTGATGCTTTTGAGGGTCCTATGCCGCAGACTCGTTTTGTGCTCCAAAAGGCTATCCAGATGGGGCTGAAGCCGGTGGTCGTTATTAATAAGGTGGACAAGCCTAATTGCCGCCCTGATGAGGTGAACGAGATGGTGTTTGACCTGATGTTTAACTTGAACGCTACAGAAGACCAGCTCGATTTCCCGACTGTATATGGCAGTGCGAAGGAAAACTGGATGAGCAAAGACTGGAAGGTGCGCACCAACGACATCACTGCGGTGCTCGATGCGATAATTGAGAATATCCCGGCTCCTACACAGTTAGAGGGTGAGCCGCAGATGCTGATTACCAGTCTTGACTACTCAAGCTATGTTGGACGTATCGCCGTAGGACGCGTTCATCGTGGCACTCTCCGTGAGGGCATGGAGATTGCACTCTGCAAGAAAGACGGCAGCGTGAAGAAACAGCGCATCAAGGAGCTCCACACTTTCGAGGGCATGGGACGCAAGAAGGTGACGGAGGTAAGCTCGGGTGATATTTGCGCCATCGTGGGGCTTGAGGATTTCGAGATCGGCGACACTGTATCTTCTGTTGAGAATCCGGAGCCGCTTCCCCGCATAGCGATCGACGAGCCGACTATGTCGATGACTTTCACCATCAACAATTCACCTTTCTTCGGAAAGGATGGCAAATACGTGACTTCCCGCCATATCCACGACCGCCTCATGAAGGAGCTCGACCGCAATCTTGCGCTCAGAGTGAGCAAGGGGGATACGGAAGACAAATGGACTGTCTACGGACGTGGTGTGCTTCACTTGTCGATCCTGATCGAGACGATGCGCCGCGAGGGCTACGAGCTTCAGGTGGGTCAGCCACAGGTAATCGTCAAGGAGATAGACGGCGTGAAATGTGAGCCTATTGAGGCATTGACCATCAATGTGCCGGAAGAATACAGCTCAAAGGTGGTGGATATGGTGACGCGCCGCAAGGGTGAGATCGTTAGCATGGACACCCAGAATGACCGAATAAATATAGAATTCCATATTCCTTCGCGTGGCATCATAGGATTACGCAACAATGTGCTGACTGCTACTGCCGGCGAGGCCATCATGGCTCACCGTTTCCTCGAATATCAGCCGTGGAAGGGGGAGATAGAGCGCCGCACGAATGGTTCGCTGATCGCCATGGAGGCAGGAACGGCTTATGCCTATGCCATCGACAAACTTCAGGATCGTGGACGCTTCTTCATCTTCCCGCAAGATGAGGTGTATGCAGGCCAGGTGGTAGGTGAGAATGCCAAGGACAAGGATATCGTGGTGAATGTGACGAAGTCGAAGAAGCTGACCAATATGCGTGCTTCAGGTGCTGACGACAAGGCAAAGATTGTGCCGCCTGTGGTGTTCTCGCTTGAGGAGGCTCTGGAATATATCAAGGAAGATGAGTATGTGGAGGTGACTCCGAATCATCTTCGCCTTCGCAAGATTATCCTTGATGAGAATGAGAGGAAGAGGGCTAACAGGAATGAAGGATGAGGGATGAAGTATAAAGTAAAGAGTAAAGAGTAAAGAGTTAAGAGTTAAGTGAAGAATCCGCTTACGTCAAAAGAAAGAAGAGGGCTGACAGCCGTTGCGGCTGCAGCCCTCTTGTGTATTGGATTGGGGTTTGTGGTGCGGAGTTGCGGGTCGCTTTCGCCTAAGGGAGGCGCTGTCGTCGTGGTGGATGAGGGGGATTCTGTTTCGGAGATATCGGAGATATCGGAGAAATCGGACGGCAAACGGGGGCGAAGGGAGAAGAGCAGGAAGGCTGAGAAGAAGGGGAGGAGTAATAAAAAGAAGAAGGCTGAGAAGAGCTATCCTGTTAGGGATCCGCTTTCTCAGCCGTGTGATTAGTGGGGATTATTTGTATTGCTTGTCGACGGTGGGAGAGGCGTCGCGGAAGGCTTTCATCACCATTCCTACAGAACTGCCGATATAGGTGGGGTCGGAACTGTAGAATTTCATTCCATCGGTGTTGTAGAAGTAGCCGGCGATGTCTTCGTCGAGTGCCACTGTGGCGCTCTCATGGCCCGGATACTGCACAAGCTGGCAAGGAAGACCAAGGGCGTTCCAGAGCAGATATGAGAAGAAGATGGCGCGGTCTTCGCAGTCGTTCTTGTCGTAGATGAAATTCTCCTCAAGGAAGTATGGCTTTTCGAAGCCGTGGAAATCCTGGTCGGTGGAATAATTGAAACCCTTGTGGCAAAGCGACATTAGAGAGTTGACCGCCTCACGGTCGCTCATGCCGTTGAGCTGGGATTTAAGTTGCGACACAAGGTTGTCCCTAAGGCTGCTGTCAACCCATGAAGAAGCAAAGTCTCCGGTCGGCATCTGGGGATAGTGGTGAAGAAGGTTTTTGATGTTCTCATTCACTTCACCAGTCAGAGAAAGCTTGCCATTGGTAAGATTGAAGCTCTTGGCCTTCATAGGAAGGCTGAGTCCGGTGAGTCGGAGGTCTGATGTCTTGCCGAGTGTATTCTGGGGGAGATTGCAAGTGAGCAGACGCATTGATTGACCAGCTTTCGGAGACTCATACCCATCGGGATAAAGGATAGTGTACTTACGACCGTCGATAGTCTGCGACATAGTGCCGTAGACCACCTTCTGGTCGAACGGCATCATCACCATGAATGTATCGTTGAGTTTGAGGAGGCGTGCGTCGTAGCCCATATTGGAGAGGAGGAAGTGGACTGCGGAAGTGCGAGCTGCGGGATTGGAGTCCTTAAACTTCTGGTTGACGAAAGACTCTGCAAGACGATATGTCAGATATCCGTTAAGCCCGAGCTGCTGAGCAAGCCCGAAAAGCTGACGGGCTGTCTCCACTCCACCTTCCTGTGCTGCCATCTTGCTCCAATGAGCACCGGTCTCTTCCGGGCTATTGATAGCCGAGGCAATCTGGAAGTCTATCTCAGGAATGAATGCCTCCATACCATAGAAATCAAACATGAAATTGTTCTGATTCTTAGGAATGCTAAAGGTCTCTTCTGTAGCATACCCGCTTTCTTCTACGGCACGCTGAAGATCTTCGGGACGCATGCGGCGATCTGACATGTCGATATTGACAATGCCTGACTCTCCGGGGTTAGGAGCGGCAATTTGTCCGGGGCAAGACCCGAATGCGAATCCGGGGTCAGGAAGACGGAGCACAGCTCTCTCATAGTTGCTCTTTCCGGCAGATTCCGACATCTTGAGCGCAGCTGCGTTTGGACTCTGCGCCATTGTGGAGGGCATGGAACTGCTACCTGCCTTGCCGGGGACATTGATCTTGATTGATGAATAGTCGTAGTCTGTGATACTTCCCTGTGCCATCTCCTTTCCGGGGCGGGCGGCAAGCACTCCACCTGTGGAGGACTCTCCGAAGCGAGGGGTAGGGAGCTTTGCAACTGCCGGCTGTGGAGCCGGTTCAGGCTCAGCCGGAGTCTCGGGAAGAGCCTTCGGCTTAGGCTCTGTGTAAGGACTCTCTTCTTCCCAGAGGGGTTCGAACTCATGCCATTCGCCATTGAGAAAATCAGCATAATGCTCAAGGATCCGGGACTTGAAGTTGTTGTAGTCGCTCAGAATCTGCTGGCGGAATTGGTTGAAGCTCTCTGAGGGAGATTGCGAGACTCCGGATGCTCCTCCAAAAACCAAGGCAGCTGATATGATGAAAAAGCTTTTACGCATATTGTAGGATTTGGGAGTTAGGTTAATGATTATTTGTAGTGCTTGTCGATCTTGGGAGATGCAGTCTTGAATGTAGGCATCACCTGGCCAATGCAACTGCCACGGTAGGTTGGGTCTGAACTGTAGTATTTGATGCCATCAGTGTCGTAGTAGCAACCGTTGATATCGGATGCAGCTGCGATTGTCACACTCTCATGACCCGGATACTGAATAAGCTGACATGGGAGGCCAAGTGCATTCCAAACGAGATATGAGAAGAAGATGGCACGGTCTTCGCAGTCGTTCTTATCGTAGATAAAGTTCTCCTCAAAGAAATATGGCTTCTCAAACCCGTGGTAGTCTTGGTCTGTGGCATAATCGAATCCATAGTGGCAGAGCGACATGAGGGTATTGATAGCCTGCTTTTCAGTCATTCCATCCACCTGAGACTTGATTTGATTCACTACATCTTCACGCAGGCTCTGGTCGATCCATGAAGAAGCGAAATCCCCTGCAGGCATCTGAGGATACTTATACAGGATACCCTTGATGTTTTCATTGACTACACCCTTGATGGTGAGGCCATTTTTAGAAATCTCAAACTCCTTGGGCTTGAAGGGAAGGCTGAGCCCGGTGAGCCGCAGGTCGGAAGTCTTGCCCTGAGCATCGTTGGGAAGCATGCATGTGGCGAACTTGAATGATTTAGTAGCCGGAGTAAACCCTTCGGGCATAAGCATGGTGTATTTTCTTCCTTCGATAGTCTTGGATGGGAGTCCATAGACAACCTTCTGGTCGAACGGCATCATGACCGTGAACGTTTCGCCCATATCGGCGAGCCTAATGTCATAGCCCATGTTGGTCATAAGGAAATGCACAGCCGACATCCGGGCACGGTCATTGCTGTTCTTGAACTTCTGGTTTACGTATGATTCAGCCAGACGGAAAGTCAGATATCCGTTGAGCCCAAGCTGCTGAGCAAGTCCGAAGAGCTGGCGCGACGTTTCGACACCACCATCCTGTGCAGCCATTTTCTTCCAATGGTCGCCAGTTTCGCCGGAAGAAGAGATGTTTTCAGCGATATTGAAGTCGATGTTTGGGAGAAACGCCTCCATCCCATAGAAATCAAACTGAAATTTCTCGCCTTCTTTTGGAGTGGCAAAAGTGGCTTCAGAGGCATATCCGCTTCCAGTGATGGCGCGGTTCATTTCCTCAGACGTCATTGCCTTATCGGAATTTCCTGAATTGGTGATTCCTGATTCTCCGGGAGCCGGAGCGGCAGTCTGACCCGGGAATGACCCAAAGGCAAAGTTCGGGTCAGGAATTCGCATCGCGGAAATCTCATAATTGGTCTTCCCTTCGGCTTCATTAGCTGAAAGCATCATCTTGCCGAGCCCTGACACTTGGGTCTTTGGCAAGTCTGAGGGTCCGAAATTATCAGGAATGTCCATCTTCATTGGCTCAAACCCGGAGTCCATGTCGAGACCATAGGAAAGATTTCGACCCGGAATGGCTGAGAGCATGCCGGCAAGTGAGTTGTCGCTGGCAACTGCATCGGGGAGGCGAGTCATGACCATGTTGGTCACTAATGAATCGATTTCCGCCTCGCATTCGGGAAGAGAGGCCGGTTTTGGCTCAGTATATGGGCTTTCCTCTTCAATTATAGCCTCGAATTCATGCCATTCGCCATCAAGAAAATCTGCATAGTGCTCAAGGATACGCGACTTGAAATTCTGATAGTCGCTCATGATCTTATCCCTGAACTTATTAAATTCGGCAAAGCGGGACTGTGAGTTACCCATAGTCCCGCCAAGCATAAGAAATATTGATAGCAAGGTTATCCCTTTGCGCATAATATGAATTTTAAAAGTTGCTCGTTTTACGTTTTCGTTGTACGTATACGATAAATAGATTCTTATTTAAGAGGTTCGTTGATGAATTCGGAGACCTGCTTAGCGTAGTTCTGGGCGAGGTTAGACTCAGCAGCTGCGTCTTTCATAGCCTTCTGGCGGCGAGCTAAAGCCTTGTCTTCATCTACGAGAAAATACATTGTGAAATCGTAGGAACCATCTGCATTCTCCTTGACGATTGTGAATGACTCCTGAAGTTCACCTTTGATCTCTTTCTGGGTGAGGCGCTCGTAGGCAGCATAGAAGCGAGCGAATTCAGGATCGTTTTCAGTATCAATTTCATTGCCATAAGCGTCAGTCACACTGCGACCCTTGATCTGGGAAACTGCTTTGGAAGCATATTCAGACATAGCGGAAGTGAGGCACATCTGGCGGCCGTTGTTCTTAGATTTTGAGTGTCCGTTGCCTTGCTGCTCTGTTGCGCCAAGTTCCATCTTAGCAAAGTGTTTGTAGAGAGCATCCTGAAGGGGAAGGCTACCCATGATTTCATAGCCTTTTTTCTTGAGATCCTTAGCACGGTCTTTGGCATTCTTATTGCAAAGTTTCTCCTGCTTGGGAGTGAGAGCCTGCTGAGCCATTGCTGCAGGTGCGATCAGGCATAGCGCCATAATGAACATGATGATCTTTTTCATTGCTTTTTAGTTTATGTTGGTTATTGTTAGTTTTTTATTTACTTATTAGACTTGAAAGAGAGGGAATGGTTTATTCGTATTCAAAATTCTTATCGCCTGCAGGGCGTACGCTCAGGTTGATCACTTTCATGCCCATCTCTTCGTCGGCCCTTCGAAGCTCGATCATGAGCTTGTTGAAGTCGCGGGTAGACATGACATCAAGATCGGCATCAGGGTTGTGATCCCAAGCACCCTTACGGAAATAGTTGGGTGAGTAAACGACATACAGGCGGTTGAGGGCGAGTTTGTCGGTAGTGATGAAAAGTCCGTCGCCGGGCATTTCACCAAGATTACCGCCCGGACGGTCCTTGTCGAAAAGGATATAGTCGTATCCTTTCTTAAGAGTGGCCTGTGCAGGTGTGGATTCAAAGGGGAACATCTTGTAGACAGTGCCATCCTCATCTTCAAGGCAAACCATGATAAAAACATCGCGTTCCGGACTCTTCACATAGACGAAAATATCCTGTGAGTCTTGAAATTCGGAGTTGACAGCCCTTTTATCAGGAGCAGAAAGGGCGTTGGCAAGGAGTTCCGGAGCCTTGTTGGAGAGTTTACGCCCGCGACCTGACACCTTGCAAGTGACGACAGGGACACCGTTTTCAAAACGCTCTTCATACTGCGGGGTGCCGTTAGTGGCAATCCACTCGCCACGAACAGTGCTCTGTGTGCTTGAAAGGAAAGCCATCTTCTCTTTGTCGTTGACTATCTCGTTGGTCTGCACCACATCCTGGCTCACCAAGGTGCCGAACTCGTTGCGGAGAGCTTCGTTTTGAGCACCCTCGAGGGCCTTCTCTTTCGCTTCAATCATAGACATTCCGGGATGTCCGTAATAGGTGTAGGTGCCGGATACAGCCTTGTCGTCGGCTGCAAACACCTGCACAGCTTGAACTGCCATCATCAGGATGGCAGCTGCAAGTGTGAGCATTCGGGTGCTTAGGGTCTTAGTTTCTTTGATTTCCATGTGCCGGTAAGTTTACCAGTTGCTTTATGAGTAGGGGTCTGCGCGCGGCGGTTGATCTCTTGGGAAGTCCCTGAAACCTTGTCGGTGACGTAAGAAGTGATGTCTTCAAGCGTTGCGCCACCCTTTGATTCCTGTAGCTTCTTGAGCAGCCAATAGGTGAACATTCCATGGTCTTTCTCTTCGTAAGGGAAAGCTGTCTGCTGAGCGGATGCAGCTGAAAGCACAAACACATTGCCGGCAGGCTCTACGTCTTTATGCCTAAGAGCAACACCTCTTGCAGCCACCACGGGGGTGTCTTTCTGACCTGACTCACGAGCAGATCCTGAGAAGCATGCATCCATGAAAGCATATACGGAAGCGTTGGGGATCTTTCCAAGTCCGTCATAGACTTCCTGAAGCTTAATCATGGTGCGAGTGTGTTGCGGCTGAGCATCTACAGGCATCAGATATGCTTCCTTGGTATTGTCGTCGGGGAGGCCATGGCCTGAATAGAAGAGTATCACATCAATGTCTTCCGGACGGTTAGAGATTCTACCCTTAAGGTTTTCAAACTCACTCCAGAAGTCGCCGGAAGTTGCATCGGTGAGGAATACGATCTGCGACTTAGGAATGCCAAGAGTCTTTTCGCAATATTCGCTGAAGGTCTGGCCGTCGTGAAGAGCAGAAGCTACATTTGCAACATTCTTATAGTTTTCGTTGGCAACGATGAAGGCGAAAGTGTTGTTGTTTTTCTTACCTGTCTCCGGGATATCCTTGTCGACATCAGAAGTCTTGGCAAGAATAGTAGCATTGCCCGGCTTCGCAGTTGAAGTCTGAGCTTGTGCTGTGGTCTGCTTCAGATAGTTGTCGAGATTTATCCTGACATCCGGAATCTGGTAAGAAGCGGCTTTGCTTGAGTCGTAGGAATACGATTTGCCGGCAGCTGTCTTAAATGTGATGGAGGCAATGGCAAGTTTGTCATTGTCGATCATATAGCGTGGGGCGCGTATCTCAACGTTATTGTTTGTCCATGCACTTTTAAACATCTCGGCTTCCTTATTCTTTAGGGGAACCTTGATGGTGGCCTCTCCATAAGGAGTGGTGATGAGGTAAGTCTCGTTGGTGGCATCGTAGGGCTGCAGCTCAAGGTCGCGCGGCACGAAAGAGAAAGCGTATTTGTCGAGATATTCCTTTTCAGCCTGAGCCTTCAGGTTTTGATATTCAGCCTGGAGACCACCTTCAGTGACACGCTTCTGATAGTCGTCGATTTTCTCGAACTCCCCGCGCTTAGCCCATTCACCGAGTTTCCCTTCGATGAAGGCCTTTGCGAATTCCTGATAAGATGGAGCCGCAATCGCAGAAGCAGTAGACTCTCCGCCACCGCTAACACCAAGGGGGCCGTTCATGATCTCAGCCACATCACCCATAGCAAGGGTTTTCTCACCGAGAGCTCCAAGACGGATATTTATATCATCGAATTTTTCTTTGTTGTCAAGATATCCGTAGGTGATGCCAAGGGCACGCAGATACTGCTTGTCGTTGGGTTTTGTGGCAATGATCTGCTCAAGGTATTGCGATGCCGATTCGAAATATGCTCGGCTTTGACGGCGGTTTTTCTTCGCAACCTTTTCATCAGCCTCCATGATTGACTTATTGTAGAAGTCAACACCAAGGTTATAGTAGCAAGTAGCGATTCGCTGAGTGTTCTCAAGGCTATTTGGGTGGAGCTCGGCAATCTGGTTGTAGATGTCGAGGGCCTTCTTATAGTCGTGGGTCGACTCATATACCTGTGCTTGAACGTTAAGGAGCTGTTCATCGCCGGGTTTCATAAGAAGAGCACGGTCGAGCAATGGCTGTATACGGTCGGCGTAGCCACCGTCGATACAGCACTGGATGCCCATGGCCACGAGCTGATAGTCGTCGGGGTAAAGGATGGCAGCATTGCTCAGTGTGTTGATGCCTTTGAGATAGTCTTTAGTGTTTATGCAAGCCTGCCCCATAAATGTGCTGACCTGATGGCGCATCTTTTCCTCGCCGGTGGCAAGATAAAGGTCGAAATATTCCTTTGCCAGGTCGTAGTCGCCAGAATTGTATGCATCAGAAGCTGCTACATATACCAATGTGGGATAGTAGCGAGGGTCTCTCTTGAAGTCGCTGTCAGTAAATATGGGCAAACGCTGGGAGTCGATATAAGCTTTTGCAAAATTTGCGAGCTGCCGTTGGTTGCCCGAATTTGAATAGAAGAAAGCTCCTTTGAGCAGTTGTCCGTTGATGTCGAGAATCACATTTTTCACCTGCATCTTCTGGTCATCGTCTTCGGCAAGTTCAAGAGCTTTGACAGCAGTTAGATACAGATCCATAGTCTTCTGATACAGAGTAGCCTCCTCTTCACCTTCATATTGCAGTTCCTTAAGAACCTTGTATTCTTCGGTCATTGCATTTAATGCAATCTGCGCTGGAGAGAGGGCTTCGCCGTCTTCTTCGGCTGCTCCATCAGTCGGCACTTGACTTACTTCAGCGGGCGCTTGATTTCCGGAGACTGCCGCTTCTTCAGGCAATTCGCCGGATGCATAAAGGAATCCTGCGGTGATTGCCGCAGCCAATGTTAAAATCGTTTTTAGCCTATGTTGCTTATTCATTTCTTAGGAATGGTTGAGTTGTTTGGTTGTTGACTTGTTTGTTTGGTTGTTGAGTTGAGAGGGTATTGGTTTCCCGGGAAGGGGTCAGTCTGCCCGGGAATTTATTCAGGAGTTTCAGAATGCGTCTACAAAAGTGAACTCAACGGTGATGCGTCGGAATTCAGATCCTTTACCTTCGCTCACGCCAATATTATATGTGTAGCGAGTGTCCATCGCGTCAAGACCTTGCACATTGTTCTGGAGATATTCCTTTACGCCGTAAGCACGCAGGAATGCGAGCTGTTCGTTAGTCTTGATGCCATCTTTCTGGGTGACAGTGATAGCGCTCATCTTGTTGTCTTGGTATATAGGCTCGTTTTCGATGTCGCCATAAGCTCCGTCGTAAGCGATTGTGTTTCTGATCGGGCTTGCATCGGCAGTTCCGGAGATCTTGACATTCAGGCGCTTGCCAGATTTGACATAGTTGGCAAAATCACCTTCGAAAGCGTTCTTCACGATGTTGAGCATCGACGAAGCTGCACCCGACTGCTCAGCACGGTATTTGCCCGGAGCGAAGTCTTCCTGAGCAGAGAATTCGGGATCAACCTGATATGTGAAGTTCACATTATAGTTCATGATCTTCTTGCCGTTTGCATCGTATTCGGGAATCACCTCAGAGTTTACAGCAATTTGAGTGTGGTCAGAAATAATGTTGTCTTTCTTAGCTTCCTGCATCACCTGCTCCTTAAGCTCTTCGAGTTTTATTTCCTCCATCATCTGCTGCTGCACGAGCTCAATTGAGACAACGTTGTCGTTGTTCATGAAGTTCATCGGCTTACGATTGACATTGTCGTAAATATATTCCGCACCGGTCTTGTTGTTGGTGAACTTGGCGTAGATAAGCTCAAACGAATCGTCGCCGAGCAGACCGTACTGTTGCTCACTGATCGTAAGGTCGCTTGCTGAATTGATTCCACCGAGGTCTTCACGAGGCATCGGGAGGAAGATTGTGGGCATGTTGTCGAAGTTGACGGCGAGCACTTCATTTTCAGCGTCGTATTGTCCGAGGCTTATGCTCGACATTGCGGTGAGGTTGCCTGCAAGGCGGGTAGAAATCTCATCCTCGAAGAGACGGCGCTGTTTGGCGCGGGTTTCGTCGTTGACACGGAGTTGATATTCTTCCATGGTCTCGTTTGGCATTTTCTTGAGCCATTCGCTCATCTTCATGTCTACTTCATCGCTTACGAGCTTTGCATAATACGGCTCGAGCTGCAGGCGGCGAGCACGGATTCCATTATTAGTGGCAGCTGCGAGCACCGGGTTTTCAGCGGCATCCACGATAAAGAGAACATCACTGATGGATGCATCGGGCACCTCAAAAATGATCCGGTCGTCAGGCTTGAGGAGGTTGATGACTGTCACCTTGTCGTTGTCGGCAGCCACGGCGAGATATTTGCCGTCAAAGTTGAAGTCGCATGCATATCCATTGTCAAGGTCTTCAATCATAAGCTTTACGTTGAAAGTCCTTGTGTCGTAGATCTCGATCATGCCGTCGGCAGTCAAGACAGCCATGTCTTCGCTCGACTTTGAGAAAACCACGTCTGTCACTTTCTCGCCGGGGCTGATGGTGCGTCTCATAGTCTTCTCCTCGAAGTTCATCACCTCGACTTTCTCATCGCCGGCAGCAGCCAGGAAATATTCGTTGGGGCTGAAAACGAGAAGGTCGGGCTTGCAAGTGAATGCCGGGAGTTGGGCTGTGGGTTTGAATTTCTTAGTCTCGAAAAGGTATGTTCCACTTTCTGTGGCCACCGCCAGCTGGCGAGCGTCGGGGGTGAATGCTGCAGCCAAAGGTATGCCATAGTGCTTGGAGTCAAAACTCATCAGTTTGTCAGCTTCTCCGTCGGTAGTGATAGTCTCAAGATAGTACTTGCCTTTCTTGTCTTTTTTCACTATGGCCACATTGATGCCTGTGGGGTTGAGTGCCATCCTTTGGATACTGTCCTTGCTGGCAATGAGCTCCAGACCAAGAGTATTCTGGATTCCTTTCGGGGTTGTAGCCATTATGGCTGAATACAGCGATTCAATCTGAGTCAGTGGTTTCGCTGATCTGAAATAGTAGTCGCGTTTGACTACCGGTTCTTCTGTTTCTTCTTGGGCTGCAACCGTCAATGGGCTCAGCATTGCGCACATAAGCGCCGGAATTAAGAAAATCTTTTTCATAACTTATTGTTCGACAAGTCTTGAATTTGCTTTAATATGCAAAAGTACAAAAAAAATGCGTTGTGTGCAATTTTTCTATCAATTTTTATGTGTTTTTTGAGAAATTTTATGCAATAATAACGATAGCCAACCTGTCTAATGCAGTTTGGCTATCGAATATTCCGTGATTCTCAATAAATCAGACAATGATTTAACGCTTGACTATCAAAGCGCTTCTTGGGGCAACGGAGACGGTGCCGCTAAGATTGGCGAGCCCAGCTTCCGGGTCTACTTTCCCGTCTTTTACTGCTGCTTGCCAGATTCCTTGGGGGAGTTCTACGCTCTGTGCCTGATCACTGCCGTTGAAGATCACCTTGATTTCTTTCCAGGAGTCGCCGTTGGCATTATCCTTGAGGGTGTATGAAATGAGATTTGGTGTCTTTTCAGAGTCGATCTCGTCAAAAACGAGATGCTTTGCTATCTGGTCGGCAGTCGTCATCCTGAATGCAGGATGAGCCTTGCGAAGGGCGATCAGCCCTTTGTAATAGTCCATTTGGTCGCGGTTGGCAGCCTTCAGGCTCCAGTCGATTGCATTGATGGAATCGGGACTCTGATAAGAATTGTGTACCCCTTTCTTGTCGCGGAATATCTCTTCGCCGGCAAACATGAATGGGGTTCCTTGCGAAGTGAAGACAATAGTCTGGGCCAGCTTTGCTGCTGACATCCGCTCTTCGTCGGTAGCGTCAGGCATCGATTTGCGGAGCTTGTCGGTCAGTGTGAGGTCGTCATGGCAGCTCACATAGTTCACTATCATCTGTGGCGAAGCGGCGTAAGGGAATTTTGAATTGTTGCCTTTCGAATAGTCTACTTGCGGGTGGGCTGTGGAAGCTACGATGCCGATCTTGACTGTCTCTTCGTTGCCCGGCTTGCCGGTGGCAAAACCACGGTCTTCCGCATTTGAGTAGTGACCTTTCACAGCATCACGGATGTCATCCGAGAAAACTGCTATCCCTTCCATATTAGCAACATTTTCCTTCAAAGCCCTTTGCTCTGCCGGAAGAGGGGAGTCGCCGGCAGTCCAACCCTCTCCATATACAAAGATCGAGGGATTGATCTTCTTGAGTTCTGCAGCCACTTGATTCATGGTCTCAGTGTCGTGAATGGCCATGAGGTCGAATCTAAAGCCGTCGATGTGGTATTCATCTGCCCAGTACTTCACGGAGTTGATTATGTAGTCGCGCATTTGCTGAAGGTCGGAGGCTGTCTCGTTGCCGCAACCGGAAGCGTCAGAATAGCTTCCGTCGTCCCAGTGGCGATGGTAATAGCCGGGTGCTGTCAGCTCGAAGTTGGATCCATCATTCTCTGCTGTATGGTTGTAGACTACATCCATTATTACGCCGATTCCAGCGTCGTGCAGGGCTTTCACCATTTCCTTCATTTCCTTTACTCTTGTGGCCGGATCAGAAGGGTTGGTGGAGTAGCTTCCTTCGGGGGCATTGTAATTCTGGGGGTCATAGCCCCAGTTGTAGGTGTTAGCTTGGAGGTTTGTCTCGTCTACTGAGTTGTAGTCATAGCTTGGGAGGATATGCACGTGGGTCACTCCAAGTTCCTTGAGGTGGTCGATGCCTGTCTTTTCTCCTTCAGGGGAGACCGTGCCGTTTTCAGTAAGGGCAAGAAATTTTCCTTTGTTTGCTATTCCTGAAGTTGGCGACATTGAGAAATCGCGATGGTGCATCTCGTAGATGATGACATCAGTGAAGTTGTCGACTTGTGGACCTTTGTCAGAAGCCCATCCTTCGGGATTGGTGTTTGCAAAATCGATTATAGCAGCACGCTTGCCATTGGCACCGACAGCTTTTGCCCAGACTCCTGGAGTCTCTGCGAGCCATTTGCCGTCATGTTTCACTTTAAAGGTATAGTATTTCCCATAAAGTTGAGTAGGCTCGCTTGCGGTCCATATCCCGTTTTCGGGATTGAATGTCATGTTGATGGTCTTGTATGGGTCGCCGTTGAGTTCCGTATCGTAGAGGTTTAACGTGACTTCCTCTGCCTTCGGGCTCCACATCCGGAAATGTGTGCCCGTGGAGTCTACACTTAGCTCCAGGTCATCTCCGTTGTAGGTCGGATAGTTTTCAAACTGCCTGTCATACACGCTTCTCGTCGAAGTCGTTTTCTGGCATGATGTCACGGTGCCCGCCATCAGCAGAGCAGCCGAGAGTAATGTCATGGTCTTGTTCATAGATATTAGTTTTCAGTTTTCCGTTTTCCGTTGTCAGTTTTCCGTTGTCAGTTTCCTTTGCGGTATTTGTCGGAGTCTCCCGCCTCCACTTCTTCTAATATGTTAAGGTAAGATGCATATCTCGATTCCGCTATCCGGTGGTCTGCGACAGCTTCCTTCACGGCGCACCCCGGCTCTCCCGTGTGTCGGCAATCGCTGTATTTGCACTGGGATGAGGCCTTGAATATCTCGGGAAAGAAATGGCCTGTGTCTTCAATAGTGAAGTCGATTGTCCCGAAGCTCCTCACACCTGGGATGTCGATAATTTCTCCTCCGTATGGCAGGTCGAGCATTTCAGAGAATGTGGTAGTGTGAGTGCCCGTGTGGTATAGTTCCGAAATTTCTCCGGTGCGAAGGTTGAGTCCGGGAATCAGGGCGTTTATCAGTGAGGATTTTCCTACTCCACTGTTGCCGGCAAGAAGCGAGATGTTGTCGGCTGTCTCTTCACGTATAGCATCGAGTCCGAATCCTGTAGCAGCAGATGCTATCAAAGTCGGATATCCAAGAGAGTCATAAAGATATTTCATTGCTTCGCCAAGCTCCCGGTCGTCGTCATCCCACATGTCGCATTTGTTGAGTATCAGTCCTGCGGGGATTCGGTAAGCCTCGGCTGTGGCGAGGAAACGGTCGATGAATGTCAGCGGCACAGCCGGTTCCTTGAGAGTGACTACAAGCAGAGCCCGGTCGATATTAGCAGCCAAGATGTGAGATTCCTTTGAGAGATTAGAGGCTCTCCTTATTATATAATTATGGCGAGGCAATATCTCTGTGATATACCAAACGTCGTCAGTGGCACGAACTGCCCTAACGTGGTCTCCCACAGCCACAGGATTTGTGGTACGTATTCCTTTTATACGGAAATTACCTTTGACGCGGCAGCTGACTGTGGGGCCATCGTCGAGCCTTACATCGTAGGCACTCCCTGTATTTTTTACCACAAGCCCTTGCCGGGCCTCAGCGGTGAGTGTCAATTTCTGTTTTTTCTCTTTTTTTGCCATACATTCTTATAACAACCGTTTTGCGTTTTACGTTTTACGTTTTGAGTGTTAAGATTAGGTTTTTCGCTCGACGCTCGACGCTCGACGCAAAACCTCCCGAAATAAAAATCGGGCGGAAAACTATTCCGTCCGATTTTTATTTTGCGAAGTCCGCTAAGGATTATTTTTCCTTCTTTACGAAGCGTTCCTTGATGCGAGCCTTCTTGCCGGTGAGATTGCGCAGGTAATAAAGTTTTGCGCGACGCACTTTACCGAGCTTGTTGACTGTAATTGATTCGATGAAGGGTGATTCGATCGGGAAAATACGCTCAACGCCGATGCCATCAGAAATCTTGCGTACGGTGAAACGCTTCTTGTCCTGATGACCAGAGATGCGGATCACTACGCCACGATACTGCTGGATACGTTCCTTGTTACCCTCTTTGATTCGGTATGCGACAGTCACAGTGTCGCCGGGGCCGAATGCGTCGAATTCTTTTTTGGGAGTTGCGAAAGCTTCCTCCACTACTTTGATTAAATCCATTGTAGTATATTTGATTAGTTAATGTCTGCAACATAACAGGTATCCTATTTGTAGATGCCACTCTCGCATCTTTCCTGCCAGCGATTGCAAATCCGGATGCAAAATTACAAAAAATTTCCGTAACTGCCAAAAAAATACTAAATTTGCGTTATGAAACAGAATCAAGATTTCTCAATCAATGTCCGAGGGCATCTTTTATCCTTCCGTCGCCCATGGATAATGGGCATTCTGAATGTCACTTCAGACTCGTTCTATGCCGGTTGCCGTGCCGACGGCGATGATGAGATTGTGGCTCGTATCCGTGCCATCCGCGATGAAGGGGCAGACTGCATCGACATAGGTGCTTGCAGCACACGCCCGGGTGCTGAGCCTGTAGAAGCAGATGTGGAGCTGAGGCGTCTGCTCAATGCCATAGTCTTGGTGCGTCGGGAATGGCCAGATGCTGTGATTTCAGTCGACACTTTCCGAGCAACGGTTGCCCGCCGTTGTGTTGAGGCGGGGGCTGATATCATCAACGATATTGCCGGAGGCAAGCTTGATGACGAAATGTTTGACACTGTCGCTGAACTCCGGGTGCCATATATATTGACCCATATGCGTGGCACTCCCGCCACAATGTCGCAGATGACCCAATATGGGGATGTTGTGGCAGATGTGATATCAGAGTTGGCTTACTCTATCCGGGAACTTCGCCGACGTGGTGTATGCGACATCATTGTAGACCCGGGCTTCGGGTTTGCTAAGGATGTGGAGCAAAACTACCGACTTCTTGCATCGCTTGATGAAATATGCAAGATAGGACTTCCCGTGCTGGTAGGCATATCGCGCAAGTCGATGATATGGCGACCTCTCGACATTAAACCGGCAGATGCCCTTCCTGGAACGATTGCTCTTGATTCTTTCGCTCTTCTTCATGGGGCATCAATCTTGCGCGTTCATGATGTGGCTGCAGCAGTCCAAGCCAGGGATGTACTGATTAAACTGAAAACTGGAAACTGAAAACCGGGGGTCTGAACCCGGAAGACTGGAAATATGATAAACTTCGGAATAAAAGACATAATAGACATCCTCATTGTAGGAGCTTTGCTATTCTACTTATATAAGGTGATGAAAAGCTCGGGCACAATCAGCCTTTTCTACGGTGTGCTCCTTTTCATTATGATTTGGGTGGTGGCGGCAGAGATATTCGATATGAAGCTCACCGGCACTATCCTTGATAAGTTCATGAGCATTGGCCTGATTGTCCTTGTGATTCTGTTTCAGGATCAAATAAAACGCTTTCTCATTGATATAGGCTCGCATGGTCATATAAGTCAATTGAAACGGATATTTCATCATGGCACAAAGGATGCCAAGTCTTACCATGGTCTGGTGATGGCTGTCGTCTATGCATGCCTGTCAATGTCGAAATCGAAGACGGGCGCTTTGATTTGTTTCCAGCGCAAGGTACCTCTTGGCGACTATGAGAAGACCGGTGACATAATTGATGCCGATATAAATACTCGCCTGATTGAGAATATCTTTTTCAAGAATTCACCGCTCCACGATGGGGCGATGATCATAGCGCGTAGGCGCATCGTATCGGTAGGGTGTATCCTGCCAGTGAGCCATGACATGCATCTACCAAAGCATCTCGGACTTCGACATCGCGCCGCGCTCGGCATGAGCCAGGCTTCTGATGCACTTTGCATCGTAGTCAGTGAAGAGACCGGCAATATCTCTGTAGCCAAAGAGGGGGTGATGACCACCAACATCACAAGTTCGGACCTTGAGAAGCAACTATCCAATATCTTTGATTAAGTTAATGGATTCCGGATGTCTGATCATTTATCATTAATCTTCAGCCATTCCCTCGCTGTTAAGTCGAGCTCCTCATACCATCTTTCTCCAAATCTGCGTATCAATGGCTCTTTCAGGAACTCATATACGCGTACGCCGTTTTTCCTTCCCAATATCTCAGCGCATTTGCAGATTTTCCAACGGTGGTAGTTGACAGCTGTCATGCCGCCATAGTCTTTCAGGCGGATAGGGTAGAGGCTGCAGCTTATGGGCTTGAAAAACTCACTGCGACCTTCCCGTCTTAGCTTTTCGAGCACGCAAAGGCACTTGCCACCGGGAGCGTAGCACGTGAAAATGCAATCCTTGCCATTTACAATGCTCGTCACCAGGTCTCCTTCCTCGTCAATATATGATGCACCCTGCTCGCGTGCTACCTCTTGAGCAGCCGGCGAAGATAGGGCATCACTTCAGGCAGAAGAGCATCAAGTCTCTCTTTCTCTTCAGGAAGCAACGGAGCACCGGCATCCCCTTCGATGCAGCACTCTCCAAGGCAAGTGTCAAGATCGCATTCAAAAAAACGCTCTACTACGTCGAGCGAGACAAGAGTATCGTTTATTTGTATCATTGTTCAATTGTCAGTCTTTAATCTTTGTAATAAATTGTCTCGTCGCAGATCAGTCGGTCGTAGCGAGATCCAATTGGCCGATACCAAACTTGCACCCGATATTCATTCCGGGTTTCATGTTTGTTTCCCTCAATCAGGCTTGGATCCGGCCGGCGGTTTCCCCGTCGCGGTACAGCCACATAGCGGTAGTTGTAGCTGCCTTGCTTCAGAGGCATTTCCAAAAGATAAGCACCACGGTTGTAGTCATAATGCATCTTGTATGCATCTTCATGCCTGAATTCGTTGAATTCACCTTCTACGTAGATGTCAGCATCCACTGCTTCAGGAGTGTCAAGCTCAAAGTGGACAGTGACATAGTCTGCACCAAGGTCAGAATCAGTGGAATTGTATTCCCTGATAAGGAAACGACCTTGCTGAGTCTGGTCATAATTGTATTCCTTCGAGTCTCTTTCATGGTCAGGAGTAAGCCAGGCGTGGTAGTTACGGCTCAGGAAACGCATTGAGTCTACGTGCATGTCGTTGTAGTTTGTGCGGATAGTCTCAAATCTCCTGAATTCATTGCCTGCCTTGAAGATGAGATCAGGCTGATGGGAATATATGATGTCTTTTCCTTCTACTCGTGACGGAGTCCGAAGCGTGGAGGTAGTGTAAGGCGCGTTGTTTTGGGTAATGTCTACGCGCAGCATCGTGTAAGGGTCATCGATTTTGACATCGGTTGGCGAAATCTTCAACTCAATTTGTTGCCAATCTGTGTTAAGTCCGCGGTCAGTCTGCGTTGTCACGCGTCCGAATATGTCGGCGGAATGTTCAGAGATTGAAAATCGAGCTTCACCCAAAGTCTCATCAGGATTGTCGCGTTCGAAAATCTGGAGAATATAGTTGCCTGAAAGCAGGGGGAAGATATTCTCGTTAGGAATCTCAATCCTATAGTTTACGAAGTGCACGAAGGTGTTTGAAGAGAAAGCCCAGTCTTCGATGTCGTCAATATTGAAACCATCGAGATATTCCGATTCCAATAATCCTGACGGTTTCCAGTCGGGTCCGCAATGCACGAGGCGGTATTGCAGGTCGCTGTAGTCTTCGCTCCATTCATCGAAATTGATGATCAGGCGTTCATCGCTGCCGAGTCGGATTGAAGGAGGCGACATAAAATCACCCTCCTTCATCACTTTCATAGTCCTCAGCCTCTCACCGAAAGACGGGAAGCTAAGGAGACAAACTAATATTAACCCGGAGATGAGGGTATGAGCCTGGAAGATTTCTCTTTTACAATTAACCATTTATAATTAATAATTTATCATTATAACTCTGTCAGCTTTGTCGGAAGAGCCGCCGATAGCAACTTCATAGGTTCCAGCCATAGCCTCCATCTCACCGGATTCGGGATTGTAGAAGGCAAAAGCTTCCGGACCAAGCTCGAATGTCACGTCTTGTGATTCACCCTTCTTGAGGTTGATACGGCGGAATGCGCGAAGAGTCTTGTTGAGTGATTTGTCAGCCTTGTTCTTGATGTAGACCTGCACCACCTCATCGCCATCGCGATCGCCGCTGTTCTTGACGTTCACGCTCAGATTCACCGGCTTGCCATTTCCTCCGGTAGCCTTAGGCTCGGAATAGTCAAATGTAGTGTAGCTCAATCCGTGGCCGAAAGCATATAGTGGTTTTTCGGTCATATATCGGTATGTGCGTCCCTCCATGTCGTAGTCTTCAAAGTCGGGAAGCTGAGAGTCATCCTTGTAGAATGTCACCGGGAGGCGGCCAGCAGGGTTGTTGATGCCAAAAAGAGTCTCTGCTACAGCCTGACCACCGGCTTCTCCGGGATACCACGCCTGAAGCACAGCATCACAGATATCGTCCTCAGGAGTCAGGCCCATGGCGCTTCCTGAGCAGTTTACGAATATTATCTTCTTTCCTTGCTCCTTGAGTTTCTTTATGAGTTCGCGCTGCACTTTCGGGAGCTCGATGCTCGTGCGGTCACCTCCACGGAATCCTTCTACAGTGACGGGCATCTCCTCTCCTTCGAGGGCAGCCGAGATTCCTCCTACAAACACCACAACGTCAGAGTCGCTGCAATCTGTGTCATACTCAGTGCTCTTTCCGATGTCGAATTTCAATACTGCGGTGCCGGGTCTGTCGTTTACCCAGTCGATCTCTATGTTGTAGCTCTTCCCTTTTTCAGCTTGTATGGCGTAGGCATAGTCGTTGGTGGGGTTTGATCCGTAAGACTTTGCCACTCTCTCTCCATTGACATTGAGTCCCTTAAGTCCTCGCGAAGCTGTCATATTGATGATATATTCCCCATCTTCCTCCGGAGTGAAGACGGTGGAGTATGTGGCTGAGAAGTTTTCAAGGTTCACTCCCGGGGCAAATACGGTGGCACCACCGGTGCTTTTGTTGATAGGGAAGCTGATCACTTCAGTAGCCACCGGTTCACCCTCTTTTGTGATGTTGTTCCAATAAGTGGCGGAAATGCCTTTTTTGCCGTTGCTCGATAGCATATCGAAGGTGGACACAGTGTTGTTGTTCTTCACATGGTCACACCCTTTTAGATATTTGGCATCCGGGTCGATGTTTCTGATCCCTTCAAGTATGCTTGTAGTGCGCGTTGGAAAACCGTTGTAGTTGCCCCATTGCATCACAGTGTCGGTTGCGTTTGGACCCATCACCATTATCTTTGTGCCGGGCCTCAGCGGGAGAATGCCGTTATTCTTCAACAGGGTCATAGACTTTCGAGCAGCCTCAAGAGCAAGCGCCTTGTGAGCTGGGCTGCAGATGTCTGCTTGTCCGAGAGCGTTCCATTCGCAGTCATTATCTCCAAAGAGTTCGCCGAGGCTTAGGCGTGCTTCGAGCAGACGCATGAGGCTTTTGTCGATAGTTGCCTCATCTATCAGTCCCTTGTCGTATGCCTCGCGGAGGCTCTGGTAGGCTGAGCCACACTCAAGGTCGGTGCCTGATATCACTGCATCTGCGCTTGCCTCTACGGCTGATGGGTGAGTGGCATGGGCATTGGGGCGAAAGAAATCGCGTATTGCCCAGCAGTCTGACACCACTATCTTGTCATATCCCCATTTGTTGCGCAGGATATCGTGTAGGAGTCGCTTGTTGCTGCAACAGGGTTCACCCTCCACACGGTTGTAGGCACACATCACTTGCCCAACGTTGGCATCCACCAGTGTCTTGAACGCCGGGAGATAGGTCTCCCACAGGTCGCGAGGGTCTATGTCTCTTGCGTCAAATGAATGTCGGTTCCATTCCGGACCGCTGTGCACCGCATAGTGCTTGGCGCAAGCTATAGTCTTGATGTGCTTTGAATCGGCGGGACCCTGCAGTCCTTCCACAGCGGCTTTGCCGAGCATTGATGACAGGTATGGGTCTTCTCCGTAGGTCTCCTGGCCACGTCCCCATCTTGGGTCGCGGAAGATATTGACGTTAGGAGTCCAGAATGTCAGGCCCTTGTAGCGAGTCACATCCTGGTCGCCGAGTGTATTGAATTTTGCGCGAGCCTCATCACTTATGCAATTGAAGATATTGTAGAGTAGTGAGTCGTCAAAAGTAGCAGCCATGCCAATGGCTTGCGGAAAGACGGTGGCAAATCCGGCACGACCAATACCGTGAAGCGCCTCATTCCACCAGTTGTATCTCTTGATTCCGAGGCGTTCGATGGCAGGACTGTCGTCCATCATCAGGGCTATTTTTTCATCGAGCGTAAGCTCTTTGAGCACGAGAGCCGCCCTCTCCTTGTTAGAGAGGGAGACGTCTTTATATTTTTGGGCATTAGCCGTCAAAGACCCGGCTCCAATACCTATCATAATTGCAGCAAACGCCGCCAAATATCCTTTACGTTTCATAATCATAGGTCGTTAGTTGAAAAGGCCATTGAATCTTCAAGATTCAATGGCCTTTTCAGTTGGTACACCCATGGGGAGTCGAACCCCAATCGATGGAACCGGAATCCATTATTCTATCCATTGAACTATGGGTGCGTTTTGCACTGCAAAGATAATAAAAAAATCTTCACTGTGCAAATTTTTTTACAGACCGTAATACTCCTTAAACCAAGCCACAGTTCTGTTGATGCCATCCTGAAGCTTGGTGTCTGGCTTGAAGCCGGTAGCCTCACCCAAAGCTGAAGAGTCAGCATAAGTCTGATATACGTCGCCCTGCTGCATGGGGAGGAAATCTTTCTTAGCTTCGCGGCCGATTGCGTTTTCGATGCATTTGATGTAGTCCATCAGGCGAGTGGGCTGCTGGTTTCCTATGTTGTAGACGCGGTATGGAGCCGGAGATGTAGCCGGGTCGGGATTTGTCTCGTCCCAATCCTTATTTCCTTCCGGAATGACATCGCATATTCTTACGATTCCTTCTACGATATCATCAATATAAGTGAAGTCCCGAAGCATATCCCCATTGTTAAAGACCTTAATGGCCCGGTCGTGGAGAATGGCATCGATAAACAGGAACGGCGACATATCAGGGCGTCCCCACGGACCATATACTGTGAAGAAACGTAGGCCGGTCGTAGGAATATCATAGAGCTTTGAGTATGCGTGTGCCATCAGCTCGTTGCTTTTCTTTGTGGCTGCATATAGGCTCACAGGGTGAGCGATTCCGTGATGCTCAGAGAAAGGCACCTGTCCGTTGAGTCCATATACACTTGAAGAGGATGCATATACCAGATGCTTCACTTTGTTGTGGCGGCAACCCTCAAGAATGTTGATGAAGCCGTCGATATTGCTTTCGATGTAAGCATGCGGATTTGTGATAGAATAGCGCACTCCGGCTTGAGCCCCGAGATTTACAACCATATCGAAATCTCCGTTGGCAAACAGCATCTGCATCGCCTGGGTATCCTCAAGGTTCATACGGATAAAAGAAAACCGATCGTCGGTAGAACTTTTGGTGAATTTATACCACGCAACGTCATCTTTGGCGATTCCCAATTCTTTCAGGCGTCCGTATTTAAGCTCAGGGTCATAATAATCATTGATGTTGTCAAGTCCCACCACCGTATCTCCCTTGTCGAGCAGTCGGCGGCAGACGGCGCTGCCAATAAATCCGGCTGCACCTGTCACAAGTATCTTCATATTCCAATTGTTTGTGTTAAAAATATATGCAAATTTATATAAAATTCCTCACATTCGCAAATGTTTATGCTGATAACGGGCGGATAACGGGCGGGTTATAACTCAAAACTCAAAAATAAAGTTAAATAAGTTTAATATCATCCTAACGCACTTGCATATGTCGTATATTCAACCTAAATTTGCGTTTATGAAAGAGTATCTGTCCCATGAAGGCTGATAACTGAAGAATAATAAAAAGACAACAATGAAAACGACCTACATTCCTCTCCTCACATCCATAATCTTATTCATCCTCGGGTTTACGAGTGCCCGGGCGCAGACATGCCGTGTTTCTGTTGGCAACTCTGCAGATGGAATGCAGACATATAAAGAAGTGTTTGAATACGATTACGTTGAGGTTAAGCCTTCATTTCCGGGAGGAAATGAGGCACTTCTCGATTATATCAACAAAAACCGACATTATCCTTCAGATGCGTATGAGCGAGGCATTGAGGGCCGGGTGACTTGTAGTTTTGTAGTCAATGCCAACGGAAACATATCAAATATAAAGGTCATAAGAGGGTGCCACAAATCACTCAATAAGGAAGCCATACGGCTTTTGACAGAGATGCCTTGCTGGCATCCGGGTCGACATCTCAGCCAGAGTGTCCCGGTACGTGTGGTTCATTCGATACCATTCCGAAAGTGACAAAATAAATGCGGGCTTTCCAGTCCGCATTTATTTTTTTACATAAAATAGTTGAGATTCAGAGCGAGGGTAGTGGCTGACTTATGCGGCTGAGAGAAACTGACTCCAATGGCAAAGTCTTTTACATTGAGTCCTAATCCAAGAGAAAAGCCACTGAGGAAATTCCTTTGAAATGTACCCATATCCCCACGTGTCTTGTAATTATATCCCAAAGCTACATAAAACATGTCCGATGGAGAATATTGAAGTCCGAAAGCAAGATGCCGGAAAAATGTCGGAAAGAACTTATAATCTTCCTCTTCCACTGTCGTGTCTTGCGCCCCGTTTTGGTCATGTTTATAATAGGGAAGTTTCCAATGAGTGAGGTGGTGGGCAGTCACTGCAAGGGAGAAAGGTCCATTTCCAAGTCCCTGCATATATCCCAGTTGCACATCAAATGGCAAATGGTCGTATTCTTCATTGAATCGTTTCACTTGTCCGCCCGCGTTCTTGATTACAGCTGAAAGCGACAGATCGTTTTCCTCGTTGTAATAGTTTATTCCAAGATCAGCGGCAAGGGCGATAGCTGTATATTCCTCATAATTGCTATAGATAAGCTTTGCATTGATGCCGCCTCGCAGACGGTCTGTGAAGTCGTGGCTATATGTGCCTTCTATAGATATATCCTGAGGTTTGAATGTTCCGGTATAGCTTCCGTCGGGCGTATAGCCGTCGATGCTTCCGTAGTCGAGATAACGTACGCCTACACCCCAGGCCCCACGATCACCGGCGGAGTGAGCAAACCTTGCGGCAGCAAAATTCGAGGATCCGAAATAACGCATATAGCTCAACGCTGCCACTCGTTCTATCTCAGGACCAAGCAATGCAGGATTTTGGTCTACCATCATAGGATCGGGGCCAATAGCCGCAATAGCATGCCCACCAAGCGCAAGAGCGTGAGTGGCCGACGACACATCCAAGAAGGAATATGCGTTAGCCGCCAGCTGACCATGGCACAGGGGAGCAGAAAGCAAAGCCGTTCCAGCCATGATTCCCTTTATGCTTCTACGATTCATCTTATGCATATACATATATAGAAAACGGACTACTGCCCGTTATATTATATATATAGGTAGAAGTTGCGGATGAAGTTAGATGTAAAAGGAGGGGAGAATGAAAGAGACATATGCTGATGAAGCATCAGCGATGGGAGGTAAGGGAACTGGAAGAGGGGGCGCAGAATTTAAATTATAGTATTCCGTGAGATTTGCACATTAGTATTCCACTTGCAAGGATTGGGAGAATCAGCAAGATAAAGAAAATCTTAATACTTATTTTCTCATTTTTTGTTCTTTTTCCATCAGAATTATTAAGTTGACTCCAGGCTGATATTCCTTCCCTTTTGATTTGCATTATTGCATAGATCAATCCGAAGAATATTACATTCAGCAGCAAAGATGCTATCAATGGAAATACCAGCAAAGCAAGGTCACTCCATATTGATGCAATTTCATCCTTGTCGTAGAAGAATACATGATCAGATATCAAAATCAACCAAGAGAACAAAATAAAATACCATACAAGAGTAGAACCCAAATATGCAGGGAGAATGGCACTTTTGTTCTGACCACCCAAAAAACTGCACATATAATAGATACAGAAAAGTGGATAGTATATCCATGCTATTCCGAAAGCCCCGCCAATACGATACGGATCTATTATCAAAAAGCATATTGCTATTGCCAATACGAAAAGAGAGATGACAATGGTTGTAGATAATAGAATAGACAACAAAACGTTGACTACAGAATTCCTGTTAGAACAGATATTGACGTATTGTCGATGAGCATCACTTTTCCAAGCCTTGAATCTTTGCCACAAACTCTGCGAAGTCTCCATAATAATTCACCTGCATATAACCTTCTAAACTGAAAGACTTGATCATCAGCACTTACAAAATGAAGTTGATGGTTTTAATATTCGATTACTCTGCAATTACAATGATTACTGAAATTTCTGTAAAAATCATAATCACCGTCTTTATTCCCACTTACTACGCTGTGAGGCAGATAAAGCTCCTTGATTCTTGCATCCTTAAACTGGCGTAGGTAAGGAGATTCAGTAGTCTCCCTAATTACTAACTTATCGATACAAGCACCCCCAAAACAATAAATCCCTAAAATTTTGACATTACCGGGGATGACAACTTCAGGAAGAAAACTTTTTGCAAATACACAACCTTTGGAATTCAAATCATTGGTTCCTATAGATTCCAATGAATCCGGCAAGATAAATATATCTGTGACAGCTCCGTCTCGAAAGAAATTATCGCAAAATCCCTTTATTCCATTTGGGACAATAAGAGTCTTAACCGCAAGCTCATAGTGTTTCATATCATTTCCATTATCTTGTGGGGCATATATGCCTCCTTCAATGAGATTGAAGCTTGTAGGCTCAAATCTCTGTACGATACCGTTCTTACAATAAAATCGTCCGGATTCTGATGTTAGTACTTGGTCAAACACTTTTAGTTCATCCATCAAATTCATATACAGTAACAAAATAGAGATTAATAGATGTTATCGTTGTGTACGTTTAGAAGCATTAAGCATAATGGTGCGGAGCATATCAAGACACTGTTCGCGTCGTTGGTTGCTTATGGGCTTATATTGTTTAGCTCCTTTTCTGCCTCCTCGGCAAGTCGGACAGATTCCTGAACTTCCGCATGCTACGCATGCTCCGTAAGTCAGACCAGTCTCCCAATCATAATAACTGTTTCTGCTTGCTCCGTGACAGTGTGGACAATTACCCGAACCTTTACATATGTTGCAATCCGGATAATATGGTTCTCCATAGTTAAGCAATTCAAGTATCAACTGAACGTTTTTAGCTTCATCCGGGTGGAGCATTGATGTGCCACCTCTTGATCCGCCTGCCTGACCAGTCCCACCACATGTCGTACAGATACAGTAATGGTTGTCTGATGAAGATACATGCTTACCGCAATACTGACATTGGCGTGTTCTTCCGCCCCCAACTCCATAGTTGGATACTCCTACAAAGACACGTTTCCATCCCTTACCGTGACAAGAACCGCAGTCTCGTGCTTCTACTGACAAAGAGAATATTACACAACTTATAGCAAATACTATTCTTAATATACTTTTCATTATTGTCGTTGTTAAAGTGGGATTACTGGTTTTCGTTCATCTCTACGGTCTCTTTTCCATCTTTCTGAAAATCATTATTCCCAGAATTATCCTCATGCTCCGGAATAGATGTTTTCTCAATCATTTTCTTATCCACTTCCTCCTTATTTGAATTACAACTCTTAATGCTTATATATGCTATGGTAACAGCTGCTACTATGATTGCGGTAAAGATGAATCGATAAAGATTGGAATGAAGAAATCTGTTAATCGTTGAATCTCGTCCATTTTTATTTATTCCGTTCTTTTGAAGTTTATTAGCCTCTTGTGAAACCGGGGTCTCGCTTACGGTCGAAGTTTCAACTTCATCATCATCCACGATAGCTGCAAACTTTTTATCAAGAGGAGATTCCGTCGACTTTACTGTAATAATCGGATCAATCACTTCAATAATATGAACGATAAAGGCTGTGTGGTTATCTCGGTTGTTTTCAGTCACAGATTTGAGAATCTCCACCTTCTTTTCATCCTCACCCCCTCTTTCTGAGAAAATATTTTTGAGTGATGTCCCGTCTTCCATTTCTGCTTGTTCGAGCATTCCATCCGAGCACATGTAGAAATAATCTCCCGGTTGTAAATCCGAAGTTTCGTATATATCAGCTTTTGGTCTGCGGTCCATATGGGGCTGCATCGCTCGAGTGATCACATTCTTCTGTTTCGATATCCTTGCCTCTTCTCGTGACAGTTCTCCTATCTTGACTAAATCATTTACGAGTGAATGATCCGAGGTCTCATGAAGAATTCTTGTATCTTCCCCGCTTTTCCCGGGACGAATGTGATAGACCCTGCTATCGCCCATATGTGCTATGAAAGCTCCCTTTTCATAAAGTTTAAGAAAGGTTAGGGTAGTACCCATTTTCTTTTCAGCACCGCTGTCTTTCTTATCAAGGGCTTCGTAGGCAGCATCAAGGGCGTTTTCAAAATCTTGCTTGTCAAACTTGCCTTCGCTGTCGTGACCGTCGTTTAGAATCGATTTGCTCATAGCATCGCACACAGTCATGCTTGCCACTTCGCCTGCATCATGACCACCCATGCCATCACATAGAATAAACAACCTGTCAGAGTCCGATAGTTTTCCGGCTTCCGGGAAAGTACTGTCTTCCTGATGTGGATTTCCTTGGGAATCCTTTCTTTGTCCGAATTCCCATATGCTGAATACTTTTAACTTATACTTCATAATATATCTTAGATGGTTGTAGCTTCATCATCAGGCAGCTCAAATTTTATGTTGGCATCTGGCAGACGGATAATATCACCGTGGTTTAGCACAATGCAGTCTCCGTAGAGAAGTGGTTCGTTGCCGATGAAAGTCTTGTTTACCCTTTCCTTGAACAGAGACAAATAATGCACATAACCCTTCGCCGGAATTTTCTTCACTTCTATGACTATATGCTCCCTACTCATAGAACGCTTTTCACCTGTATTTATCTGGAAATCTGCCCCCGATTTCGCCCCTTTTCTTCCGATTACGTTTCGTCCAGGCTTAAGTTGATATGAAACGCCTGAATCCAAGACTTTCACTTTTCCTAACGTGAAATTCATTTCCCCCATTTGGGTCTTTTCCTCTTTTTCGTAAGAGTATTGTGTACATTCTTCTTTATGAGGGTACTCCGTAGGTGTCTCGTCATAGTATGCTGAGGCTTTAACTTTCTTGAATTGAAGGAATGGAGATTTCTGCTTGCATATTGGGCATGTTACGTTTTTCGTCTCTATACCTGGCTGGTTCTTGACGGAAAGCACAGCTCCGCAAAAGGGGCATTTTATCTGAATTATTTCATTCATGATTGTTTTCTGTTTATTCTACCATTCATTTATAGGCAAAGGGTCAGCAGAATCGCCGTTATAAGGGTTCGCAGGATATTAGCCTTCATAGATGGGATCTGAAGTGTAGTCGGGCGCATCATTTGAAGCCATAAGGTCGCCGGTTGGATTAGAGAATCCACCTAAGCCGGCCACAGTAAGGCCTTGATCATGGATATCAACAACCTCGTTGTTTTCAAGAGTCCCGTTGCTGTTGGCATCCACAGCCATAACGTCGAATATCATATCCCCATCTAGGTCTACAACTACTACTTCATGACCATCTACCATCAGTCCACCAATATTGGCACCTGCATCGGCATCGTGCACCACGCCAAGTATCTCTATTTCAGGTTCGGCGGAAGTGACAGAGATATCATCTCCGTTAGTAGAGTGTGGAGTGGTATGCGCAGTCAGGTTGCTTTCTTGCGGATTATCTACTGATATGACATTAATGTCATCATCTCCAGTAATGGCTTCTGTAGAGGAACTGTTATGTTGATTCTGTTCTGAAGGTGAGTCGTTAAAGTCTTGATCAATAATTATATCTTCGTTCTGTGCTGTGTGTGTATGGTTTACGCTATTATTTCCCGAAGAGTGGTTGTTGCCTTGGTTCCATGCGAAATGACTGTTGAACTCAGCCCTGTCTTCGGGCGACATCATATCCCATTCCTCTTTGGAGTATGTTGCGTAAACATTCCCATGCCATTCGAATACGCCGCCAGGGCCAACTTCCTCACGGGCTGTGGCGAATGCCTCTCCAAAGCTCATGCCGTCATTAACCCCCGTTGCAACTTCCACCTTGCCGTCGGTCCATTGATTGTGAGGGTCATCCGTCACTATCGGTTCAACATCCGCATTTGCGCTTTGCATTCCCATAAACAATGTAGAGCCAACTCCAAGTAGCACACCACTTCCTGCGCTGATTGCCACTTTTTTCCAGTCCTTCTTAGGTTTGCTCTCTTCAGCTGTTATGTCTTCATTATTCTCCTGTTTTTGATCTTCGACGTTCGATTGATCCTCATTTGCTGTCGATTCTTCCTCGTTTATTGTAGAGTCTCCACTTTCTTTTTGAGTTGTCTGATTTTCATCAGCATACTGTGTAGCTTCGTTATCTTTTGTATTAAGGCTGGTAGCCTCATCATCGTAGTTCGTATTCATGATTTATAGTATTTTGAAGTTTTTTATTTTATGGAATCCGGCAAGATGAGATTATGATACTCCTGCATCAATGCTGTTGTCTCTACGCCAGGTCAGACGTGTTTATGCCATAAAGGTATCAACATCAGAATCGTTGACATAGTCAGGAATGTCATTCTGGGCGTATAGGGGATTGAACCCTGCAGCATCCTGAAGAGGAGCCATTTCTATAACTTGATCTTGCAGCTGCACAGCCTCTCCTTCATCAATGGTGCCATTTAGATTTACGTCGCATACGAGGAAATCTGCCCTTCCATCAAGATTTGCATCAATTACCCCTACTTCGTTTCCGTCCATATTCACGACTGCGATGTCGATTTGGCTTCCGTCATCGTTTGTAACTCTTTCATAAGCCAACACTTCTAATTCATCGCTTGGTGTCGGAGGTTCAGGTGTCGGGTGTTCAGGTGTCGGGTGTTCAGGTTTCGGAGGTTCCGGAGTCACAGGAGTAGGAGGAGTGGGCGGTTCCGGTATAGGTCCAGGTGTAGGTCCAGGTGTAGGACCCGGAGTTGGTGTTGGTATCGGGCCCGGTGGTTCAGGTGAGGGTTCAGCACTGGCTGCTTCCGGAGTGATGGCTGCGCCGATCACAACGCCGGCAGTGGCTCCTAAAGCAGTGCTTGCTGCAGTAGGACCTTGCTCCATGAAAATCTCTTTAATACGCTTAATCTTTTCGTTCATAATGATTCAGTTTTATCCTTGATTATTTCTATTGCAAATTTAATTTATGCAAATACTTCTGCCAAATCTTCAGTCTTATACTGTATGAAATGGTAGGGTTTTTACATCAAATAAATCAACTTTCTTAGCTATCAACATCAACCTTTTCATAGCTACTCTTTTATCGTAATGAGATTTGTGGAATAATCTTGAAGTAAATTCTAACACAATTATTTCCTCTGTTTAACAAATTCCTTAAAAGTTGCGAATATACTAATTGCCATAATGAGTAAGCCAAATTCTATACTCCTTTCTGAAATGCATAACATAAGAGTTCCCATTGAGAAAAATATTGTAGCAAAGCATAAAATACTTTTTTTCAGTCTGTTTAAATATATAAGTTTATTCAAATATAAGAGATATAAAACAAACGATAAAGAAAAAAAGAATAGGTATATAGTGCAATTTTTAGTAGCTAATTTTCCGTGTATTAATCTTGAAAATTCATAAAAAAAGCCAGATGTCATATATATGGATAATAATATATTAACATAAAACCATCGTGATACGGACTTCCTTTTCTTTTGTTGATTGTCTGGTGTTTGTTGCTTTGTATTATCTATGATTGTTTTTTCATGACTCTCTTTGAGTGGACGTATTGCATATAATACATCGTTTATTCGTTGGAATCTATTCTTCTTACTTGGCGACATAGATTTCTCTACTACGTTAATAAGTCGTCTTGATAATCCGATATTTTTTAATGCTCTTGATGGAAAACCATCGTTTAATATCGATGATGATTCAGGAGGTCGCTTACCCGTCAGCATCTTGAACATGGTTGCACCGAAGGCATAGATGTCCATGGTGACAGGCAGCTCGTCTGTTTTCTGTTGAGTAGCTTGCTCTATGGGGGAGTAGCCCGGAGTGCCGCATCCTAATGTTGTGCTTGTCTCAGCATGACCCTCTGCATCAAATTTCTTCGAAAGACCGAAATCAATCAAGACTGGTGTCTGGCCATCCCTCATCATGATGTTGCCAGGCTTCAGGTCAAGATGAACCATATTCTTCGAATGCATGTATTCCAGTGCCTCACCGATTTTTATGGCAAGAGCCACGGTTTCTGCCTCGCCAAGCGATCCTTTCCTTTCGATAAGGTCTTCAAGGCTTCCTCCACGTATATACTCCATAGAGTAGTAGCAGGTATTGTTAGCTTCAAACGACTCTATCACCTTTATTATACCTGGATGATTCAGTCGACCCAACGACAAGGCTTCCTTGATGAATTTTTTCTTGTAGTACCCGAAGACATTGTTGGCAGTGCTGTTGGATACAGTGGATCCATCCCTTCCATTGATTTCACGCATGAAGAACTCCTTCAGAGCCACTGCCACCGGCAATGAGCCATCCTCACTCTTCATCATCGCGACATATGTGATACCGAAAGACCCACTTCCTAATACCTTATGTATCTCATACTCATATTTCTCACCCTTTAGTATTGTTCCGGGTGCCAATCCATTTATGTTCATTGCAAACAGTCTTATTGATTTCTAATAGCGGTTTGTTTTAATAATAAACTCTTGAGTCTGGTTTTGCACTTAGAAATGGTCTATTTATTGACGAATCCCGGACCCACAAGGAAATGGTCATTGTCGGTTATGACATTATAGTTTTCCGCTGAATATAGATCATCTCCCACTAACATGACCTTTACACCAAAAGCACCACGCATATAAATATTGACAGGAAGCACTGTATAGGTCGAGAAATCCGGTGAAGTAGAGTAAGTGATGATTCGCCCTATTTTTTTTGGACTATTTTCAGGGGAATATGACGTTTGATGCCATCTACATATGTCTAATGAGGAACTTGTTGCATTAGGACTATCCTGGATTTTCTGTGATTGTCCATCCTGCAAAATTGTAAGTTGTGTTGTTTCAAGTTTCTCCATCACATCCCTTGCCATACCTAATGCCATTGAGGCGTTGTCTATGCCCTTGTTGTTAAAAAGCAATGGCTCATAGCATTCCTTAATGTTAGTGCCATTTGATACTTTGTCTCCGGGAAGGAAAACGGAAGAATGAGGAGGAACTACTAAAATCCTTTGCTCTCCTCGGCTTATCTCTGTCGATTTTGTATTGTATTTACCCACATTGATCCCTCCGGCAAGTGTACCGATAGCGCCTCCTATATTGAGTGCACCTGCCAAGGCCCCCAAATTTAAGGAGCCGCCATTAGTGACGCTGTTACCTTCTGAATATACTGAATTTGTGAAATAAGGTTCGGCGTAGCCTCCGTTGAGTATCTTGAAAGTTGAAGCGAGGTCAATATAAAGAGGAGAATCAGTTTTGTTGTTAATTTTTATCTTTATTCCTACGACACATTGTTTTTTCATAATGGTTGAGTACATTTTTTCGAATGTGATTTCAACGTTATCGTCAGAAAGGATCGAACCATCTTCAATTCCCCAAAGAGATAAAAAAGTTTCTGTGTGCTTGTCCGTTTGAGCTTTCTTTTTATTATGAACCAATTGAGGATGACTATTGTAGGCAGTTATAAGTGCATCGTTATTAGCAGAAGGTTTTGCCTCAACCTGTTTCGGGGATAGTTCTTCTGTTATCTTTGAGGGGTCTTCTTTTGTTTCTTTATTGGACTTTTCAATTGTAGTCAACTCTCCATCTCCAATTTTATAGGCGAAAACGTTGTCGATGGATACTTTTTTGACGGGAGCATCTGCTTCATCGGTATCTGTATAATATACCCATTTGCTTGCCGGTTCCACATTATAAACTTGCAGAGTGTTGCCATCCTTAAGTATGATGATATCTGCGTTCATATTGAGTATGCCTATACTTAAGCATAACATTAAAAGGGATTTTCTCATAATATAATGATTTTGTTTAACTAATCTCTTAGCGGTGCTTTTATTCCCACTCCTACAAATCTACCTCCCCATTAAGTATGAATATAAATGGTAAGATATTTGCATCAAGTATTTTGTAGTGCTTTAGAATATTTAATTTAGAACTTTTTGGTTCTTTTTGTTGTTGTTATTGAAAATATCAATTAACATTTACATAATGGATCAAAGAAGTGAAAACAAAACTAATATTCGAAGGATCTTTAGAACAAGAGAATTCGATGACTTCTTTTTATCCTTGCCTTCGAAGGTAAAAGATAAATTCGAATATGTTTTTCTTGTTGTTCAGACAGTTTATAACGTTTCGACCAAATTTGTAAAGCATATCGAAAATACAGAGCTTTATGAACTTCGGGTATCAGTTGGTACCAACGAATACAGAACGGTTATCTTTGCCATTGATCACGATAATGTCATTGAATCTACAAAAATTATCCTTTTGAACGGATTTCTCAAGAAATCCTCAAAAGATTACAAAAAACAAATTGAAAAAGCTAAATCAATACTTAATAATTTACAGAAATGATACAGATAGATGAAGAAAAGTTGGCTAAACTTCCTACAACAAACCAGCTACTTGATGAAAAATACGGACTTGATGGAACTCCCGAAAGGGAAGAGTTCAATGCGAAGGCCATTGCGTGGTATTATGGATCACTACTGCGTGAACGTCGTAGAGAATTAAAACTTACTCAAAAAGAAGTTGCAGAAAAGGTGGGGAGAGAACAAACGTATATAGCCAGAATTGAGAGAGGCAAAGCAGACATGCAGCTTTCAAGCTTTTTCCGCATTGCAGCTGTACTTGGTATTCAATTTATTCCTTCGTTTGTTTCGATAATAAAATGATTTTCCGACAGCGAGTGCCCCTCGATGTAGTCCATGATATAGTAGGCGGTATTGTTCTCTTCGAATGCCGCATGAATTCTTATTATGCCCGGATGATCGAACTTCGCGATGTTGCGTGCTTCCTTCAGGAATTTCGCTTTCAGCCTCGAGACAAATTCGGTGTTACTTCGAGTGCCAAGGGTGACATGGCTTGTGGTCTCGTTGCGGTCGCAGTAGTCTTTAGGAAAGAATTCCTTTATCGCTACCTTGCGGTCAAGATTCATGTCTGTGGCAAGATAGGTAATACCGAAGCCTCCCTGACCTAATACTTTTTCTATACGGTAGGTTTGATTCCTTAAAAATGATCCCGGCCTAAGTCCTTGCATTGGTGCCATATTTATTTTTCCACAAATTCACTCTTGCAATACGGACAATGCATAGAGTACTGTTTCTTTAGAAGCCGATAGCTCATATTACCAAGGAACTTGTTGCAATCAGGATTCGGACATACATAGCGATCCTGAAAATCCTCGTTAAGTTTTTCAACGACTTCCGCTGTGTCATCGTTCTTCAGACCCACAAAGCTATATACATTACCGAGAATACCAATGCCGGTAAGCACGTAACCAATAGGTCCGAACAGGAATATACAAGGCATTGCACACATTGTGAAGACACCACATCCGGAGCGAACGAGATTAATTTTCTTCTGCTTTGCCTGAATCTCTTTCTTTTTTGCCTGCAAATCATTCCACACATGCTCGAGATGAGAAATATTGTATATTTTCTTTTCTGAGGGCTGAGGGTTTGGTTGAGGATGTGACTGAGGATTTGGTTTTACATCCTTTTGCATTTGCAATGATGCAATTTTTCCCGCAGATTCTATAATAGCCGGAACGTTTATACTGTAGTGGTCTTTACCCAGTTCAACCGAGTTAGATAATGATATTCTTTTGAATGCTATCTCAGATCCATTAACGAATGTCACATTCTGAGCCTTCATATTCGTGAGGGTTAGACAGCCGTCATAACCAACTGCGATTTTAGCATGTGCCGATCCTTCTGCTGGTTTACAGCGGCTTACACATGCCGGTACACTTCCTGGAGCACCGATTGCGCAACACTTTCCGGTCTCTTGTATCGCCACAAGTAGGCGTCCTTGCCCCGGTTCCTTCCCTATAAGTATAGTCTTGCCTTTAAGATTATCCATTGTTATGTTGTTTTATATTATGACGAATGTTTTGATAGTCCCAATAAATACATATCCCTCAGTTTCTTCAAAGCCTCTTTCGACACGTTTATTTGATATTCAAAATTTTCGCCGTCGCTCATTACAAGTTTTTGGCGTAGTATAGCGATCTGGTAGACATATGTCAGATTCACTATATGGCGTTTCCCGATTCTTGCAAACATCCCGGCTCGGTCTTTCAAGTTTTCATTCAGTATATCTTGCATCTGGGCGAGATTCATGCTGATTGTGGTCTTAATCTTGTTGTTGAGTATGATGTTGGTATAGTTCCCATCTGATTCAAAATAGACTATCTTTGTGATATCCACTCTAAAAAACTCATCGCGTGAGTTAAGATAAAGGTATTTTGTCTTATTCATTCTATTCGTAATGCTTAAGTATACGATTTTCCAGTTTGATTATGGTTCCTCCCAATATATCTACTGCAACCCAAACTGTTGTGGTATCATTGTTAACCTCTTTGACTTCTCCTATCAATCCCCTGAGACTGCCATTAACTACAATGACCTTATCTTTTGCAGAAAAATTTCCTTGTAAGAATTCTACTTTTTCTTCATATTGAGCAAGCATTAATTTCAGATTTTCTATCTGTATGGTAGGTATATGTGCAGGCATCTTTTGACCGGGGAAAGATAGAATCTTTATTATCAGGGGATTTCGTTTGATGGTAAGTATATCATCCATTGACACATAAGCGAATATTACCATTGGTATGATAACTACATCTATCAGTTTTTTCCGATCGCTCCAAAGCCTTAATTGTTTTTGAACAGGCACGTAAGTTTCAATTCCTGATTTCCTCAGTTCAGAAGCGGCTTTTTTCTCACTTCGAGGTCTTGTATAGGCTGCTATCCAGAATTTTGGGTGCGCTTCGCGTTCGTCAGTCCCATTGACTGACGATTTAGGTTCAGTCAAATTAAAACCTTGCGAAATCATTAAGTAATATGAAAAAACAAGTCTAATTTGAAGTCTAAATCAGGGTATCTCTTGGCAAGAGATAACAAAATCATGCACAAAGATAAGAAAAATATCCCAATTCTTAAAAATTTTTAGGGAAAATTTGCCAAATTAGTTTTTACCTTGCGATAAACAGGGTGCGCATTGGGGGAGGTTAGGGATGAGACGCGAGGGGACGCATTCGGAGAATGCTTACTACTAAGGTTGATGGGGGATGAAGATTATTTGCGTATTTAAGGATTTTTGCGTAAATTTGCAGTCGTTTGAATATATTCGCTTCAACTTATTGTTATATATAAGAGTTGATGCCTTAGTCCGATTGATATACTAAGAATATGTCACGGACAAGGGGCTATTTATAACTGAAAGACTGACAACTATAAATATATGGACAAAAAAGCTCTTTTGATTATCCTTGACGGATACGGAATCGGTGATCATCAGAAGGATGACGCCATCTTCAACACCCCGACTCCCTTTATCGACAGCCTCGTGGCTGAATATCCCAACTCTCAGCTTCAGGCCTCGGGAGAGAATGTAGGTTTGCCCGACGGACAGATGGGTAACTCTGAGGTGGGACACCTCAATATCGGTGCAGGTCGTGTGGTTTATCAGGATCTCGTGAAAATAAACCGTGCTATCGCTGACGGCAGTTTTATGGAAAATCCGGAGATCAAGAGCGCTTTCGGATATGCGCAGAAGACCGGTATGCCTATCCACTTCATGGGTCTGACCTCTGCGGGAGGTGTACACTCAAGTCTTGACCATCTATTTGCTCTCTGTGACACTGCAAAGGCTTATGGCCTCGACAAGGTGTATATCCATGCGTTTATGGATGGCCGCGACACTGACCCGAAGAGCGGTGCAGGTTATCTTAAAGAAGTTGAGGATCACTGCGCAAAGAGCGCCGGAACTATCGCCACAGTAATCGGCCGCTACTATGCAATGGACCGCGACAAGAACTGGGACCGTGTGAAGGAAGCTTACAACCTCCTTATATATGGAGCAGGCAAGGAAACTTCTGACGTGATCAAGACTGTAGAGGACTACTATGCAGAGGGTATCACTGATGAATTCATGAAGCCGATCGTTAATGACAAGGTTGACGGTAGAATCGGTGCAGGCCATGTAGTGATTTTCTTCAACTACCGCAATGACCGTGCGAAGGAGCTCACCACAGTGTTGACGCAGCATCCGGAGGCCGGTATGAACAACATCCCCGACCTTCAGTATTATTGCATGACTCCCTACGACAGCAGCTTCACCGGCGTGCATATCCTCTTCCCGAAGGAAGATGTGGAGAATACTCTCGCAGAATATCTCTCAGCTAAGCAACTTAAGCAGCTCCACATTGCTGAGACTGAAAAATACGCACACGTGACATTCTTCTTCAATGGTGGACGCGAGGCTCCATTCAATGGAGAGGAGCGCGTGCTCGTGCCTTCACCAAAGGTTGCCACCTACGACCTTAAGCCAGAGATGTCAGCTCCTGAAGTGACAGAGAAGCTTGTAGAGGCTATTGACAGCGAGAAGTATGATTTTATCGTGGTTAATTTCGCCAATGGCGACATGGTGGGTCATACTGGTGTATATCCTGCTATCCAGAAGGCTGTGGAGACTCTTGACGAGTGTGTGAAGAAGGTGATCACAGCTGCTCTCGCCCATGGCTATGAGAGCATCATCATAGCTGACCACGGCAATGCAGACCATGCCCTTAACGAAGACGGCACTCCCAATACCGCACATTCGCTTAATCCGGTGCCTTTCATTTATGTCGGGGACAAGAATGCAAAGGTGAAGGACGGCCGCCTTGCCGACGTAGCTCCTTCGCTATTGCATATCCTCGGTCTTCCGCAGCCTAAGGAGATGACGGGAGAAAACCTGATTGACACTAATGCATAATTTCATATTCATGAACAAGATAATTCTTGCGATTACTATATTTGCTGCGGCTGCCTTCGGGGCAGCCGCACGCGATTTAGTCATTCTGCATACAAATGACACGCATTCGTTGATTCTTCCTGATGCCGACGGCAAGGGTGGAGTGCTTCAACGCAAGGCTATCATTGACTCAGTGAAGAGTGTCAATAAGGATGTGTTGCTGATCGATGCCGGCGACAAGGTGCAGGGTACGCTATATTTCAAATTTTTCAAGGGGGATGTGGAATATCCTCTCCAGAATATGCTCGGTGTGGATATCAGCATACTTGGCAACCATGAATTTGACAATGGCCTGCAGGCTCTTGCGGATAAGGAGCGTATGCTCAAGACTGAGCGTCTTTCAGCCAACTACGATTTTACCGGCACTCCTGCCGAAGGTCTCTTCAAGCCTTATACAATCAAAAAAGTGGGCGGCAAGAAAATCGGCTTCATTGGTCTGAACATTGATCCTGAGTCGATAATAGCTCAAGCCAACTACGAAGGGATGGGTTTCAAGAATGTGATAGAGGCGGCGAATGAAACTGCGGCATTCCTGAAGGATAAGAAGAAATGTGACCTTGTGGTGGCTGTGACACATATAGGATATCCAAAGGGTAATGACAAGACAACAGATCCGGAACTTGCCCGCGCTTCGAAGGACATCGATATCATCATCGGGGGTCACAGCCATTCGCTTATCGACCCTAAGAATCCGGACAGCTACCCAAGCATCGTGGAGAATGCAGAGGGGCGTCCGGTGCTTATAGTGCAGACAGGGAAGTCTGGCAAATATATAGGGCAGATAAGGGTAGACCTTGACAATCTCAAGAATTCAACTCCGGCTGACTATGAGTATTCCTTGATAGAAGTGACCGACCGATTTCCGGAGAGTCGTCTTGATCCAAAGATAAAGAATTTCTTGCAGCCTTTTACGGATTCACTGGAAAGTGTGAAGCGGGATGTGATAGGATACGCGGCGCAGGATTTCATCAATGAGGGAAGAACCGGGGCATTTCCCAACTGGACGGCTGATTTCGGGAGCTGGTATGGCAATCTGGTGCTTGATTCGCTCAGACAGACCGATCCCTCTATACCGAAGCTTGACTTTGCTATAATGAATGTAGGCGGCATACGCAATCCTATACCACAAGGTCCGGTGACGACAGGACAATTCCTCAGCACTTTTCCTTTCAGCAACCGCTATGTGATCATGCGCATAAGTGGAAAAGATAT
>JAIDSL010000069.1 GCA_029061255.1 Muribaculaceae bacterium | reverse complement strand
CGCATACGAGACATATGGAGATGCCACTTCACTGACAATATATTAAAATCAACAGTATCCTCCTTGTCCTTGTAGGGACGCACGGCTCGTGCGTCCACATAAAGGGGGTTTTATATTTTTAGGACGCACGAGCCGTGCGTCCCTACAAGGAGGATCAAATTTTTTGACACATCAATAAAATAAAATATGAAATCATATTTTACATTTCTCAGACGAAACAAAGCCTACGCCGCCATCGATATATTCGGATTGGCAATAAGCATGATGTTTGTCGTGATTATCGGTGGCTACACATGGCAGGAATTGCATACCGACCGGCAGCACTCTAAAGCCGACCGTATGTATTATCTTGGGCTTGATTGGGATGGGAAAAAAATTATAGGATCACACTGGTATCTTCAATTTCTTCTAAAGGACAAATATCCTGAAATAGAATCCTCCACTGCATTATATAGAGCTACCCAAAGTTTTACTTATGATAATAGACCGATAGAGACCAATTGCTATTTCGTTGACTCCACTTTCTATGACATATTTGACTTCAAGCTCATACAAGGAGACCCTAATACAGTGCTTGACAATCCGGCGAATATAGTTGTGACCCGGGAATATGCCAGAAAAGTATGGGGCGATGAAGATCCGATTGGTAAAAGCATACAATTCGATTCTGAGCAGGCTCCTTTAGTCGTAGCCGGAGTCATGGAGCCAATGAAGAACACGGCTTTAATGACTCAGGAGAGGAAACCTGTAGATATGCTTATCAATTTCTCCAATTTAAAACATTGGAACTCTTCATTAGTGGATTCAAGAATGGGTAATGCAGCTGATGCAAGTGTCATTGTCTTGGCTAAGGAAGGTCATGATCTGACTAAAAGGGAAAAGGAATATGAGGAAGCAATAAAAGAGGATTTCTGGATTTTGAACGTTCCCCAATTCAAAGTTAATTTTAAGCTCTACCCTTTTAAAGGAAGTTATTTTTCTGACATGACTTCCAACCAGTTGAATTTTGGCAACATCAACATGATCAAACTTCTGTTTTCTGTCGGGGTGGTCATATTGATATTCGCGATAATGAACTATATCAATCTTACTGTGGCACTGGCCGGGAAACGTGCCAAAGAAATGGCTACGCGGCGACTGCTTGGTGAAGACAGGCTCCAAATCATATGTAGACTCATTGCAGAGAGTACCTTGCTTTGTGCGTTTTCTATGATATTGGGTATAGCTTTAGGGGTTTTTATGTGTCCTTATGCCGAAGTTCTTTTGAATACACCGATTGACCTTGTCGGATGCATAACTCCCGTCACGATATCCTTAATGATTTGCATTCTCCTTATCATGGGTGTGGCATCAGGGATTATACCCGCTCTCCTACTTTCCTCAATGAAACCGATAGATGCCGTGAAAGGGGCAATCCGTAGAAAGACAAACATGATATTCGGCAAGATATTTATTGTGGTGCAAAATGTAGTCACTATCACTATGATAGCTTGTGCTTTAACTATGTATCTCCAGGTTCGTCACCTTATCAATGCTCCGCTTGGCTATAATATGGAGAATATTATGGACTTGCCATATCAACATAAGGATGGCAACGATAAGGGTATGCTCTTCAAGGACGAACTTTTGAAGCTTCCATGCGTGGAGAAGGTAAGTTTTTCCCAGGGTGTGCCTCACAGCAGGGGCAACAACAATACCTTTACATATGAAGGGCGCACGATATCGATGCAAGAATTTAAGGTTGACACAGTCTTTATGGACATTCTCGGAATAAAAATAAAGAAAGATCATAATTTGGCAGATACATATAAAAATTATCTGAATCCACAGGCCATTAACGAATTAGGACTTAAAGAGGATGCCACTGACTATTCTTTTGGAGGCCACACATACCCTCTTGGAGGAATCATTGAAGATGTCAAAATCGGTAACGTGCTGACCGAACAGCATCCATTGCTAATATCTGAGGGAAGACCCTTTGAAGATGTATGGCCTTGGAATGTTTTAATCAAGGTAAAAGGCGATGAGCAGGAAGCTCTTGAGCAAGTCAAGGAAGTATATGAGCGGATTTACTCAAAAGATACTTCTGACTCAGTATTTGAACGCCCTTTCATGCGTCAGCAAATCGAAGAGGATTTCAAAAAGGAAAAAACAATATCGATAATCCTTACAATTTTTGCACTTATCGCCATTATGATATCCATGCTCGGACTTATAGCAATGAGCACATATTACGTGCGTCAGCGTTCTTTAGACATTGCAGTGCACAAAGTGATGGGAGGCACAAGTAAAGAAGTAACGATGAAACTTGTCAGAACTTTTATGCTCTATGTGGTCATTGCATCAATCCTTGCTATTCCGTTCGTATACTATATTATGAACGACTGGCTCTCGCAGTTCAGCTACAGGATCAGTATCTATTGGTGGATATATGCATCATGTGCTTTGCTCGCCATCATAATCTGCTTCATATCTGTGGTAAGCCAATGCAGTAAAGCCGCCAATGTCAATCCGATTAATTCACTCAAATAAACTATATGAAATCGTATTTTAAATTTCTTAGCAGGAACAAAGCCTACACAGCAATTGATGTGTTTGGCTTGGCAATCAGCATGATGTTTGTGGTGCTGATTGGATGCTACACATGGCAAGAAAGCCATATCGACAAGCAGCATTCCAAAGCTGACCGTATGTATTATGTCGGATTGAACTTCGATGGCCACAAATCAATGGGAACTCATTGGTATCTGCAATTCATCTTGAAAGACAAATTTCCGGAAATCGAGACTGCAACCGGAATATACAGAAACCATCGTTGGCTTGAATATGATGGGAAACAGATTGAAACGAACTGCTTTTTCGTTGATTCGACATTCTTTGATATTTTCGACTTCAAGCTAATCCAAGGTGACCCCAAGACAGTGCTTGACAATCCATCGAACATTGTCGTGACGCCGGAATATGCCCGCAAAGTCTGGGGTGAGGGTGATCCAATGGGAAAAAGTATAGTATTCAATATCGAAGAAGAACCTTTCATTGTTGCAGGAGTTATGGAACCGATGAAGAATACGGCTTTAATGACATGGGATAAAAAACCTGTCGACATGTTGCTGAATTTCTCAATGATGAAATATGTCAATGGATCATTGATTAACCCTAATATGGGCAATGCGGCGGGATCCAATCTTATCTTGCTCGCTAAAGAAGGATATGATCTGACCAAGAAGAAACAAGAATATAATGACGCTGTAAAAAAAGATTATTGGATTCTTAATCTTCCAGAGGATAATATTCACCTTGAAATTTTCCCATTCAAAGACAATTATTTTGATGAGGCCTCCTCAGCACAGGTCAATTTTGGTGACAAAAAAATGATCAAGTTGCTGTTTGGTGTCGGAATTGTCATATTGCTGTTTGCCATTATGAACTATATCAATCTTACCGTAGCTCTTGCAGGGAAACGGGCAAAGGAAATGGCTACCCGACGATTGCTTGGAGAAGAACGCCTACAGATCATGTGGAGACTTATTGCAGAAAGCACTATATTATGCATATTTTCAATGCTTTTAGGCATTTCTCTCGCTTTCTTGATGCAACCATATGCCTCAGCACTTCTCAAAACTCCCATTGATATTGCTGGATGCATTAACTTCACTACTATAATATTCATGATTATTGTCCTTTTGATCATGAGCCTTGCATCCGGCATAATTCCGGCTCTTTTACTTTCTTCTATGAAACCTATAGAGGCTGTAAAAGGTTCTTTCCGCAGGAAATCAAACATGGTTTTCAGCAAGATCTTCATCGTGATACAGAATGTCGCTACAATTGTCATGATAGGATGCGCATTGACAATGTATCTTCAGGTGAGACATTTGATTGAAGCTCCACTTGGATATAATACTGAAGGAATCATCAGCATTCCCTTTCAATATACAGAAAGAAAACAACAAGATGCGGAGCTTTTCAGAGATGAACTTCTTAAGCTGAGTTGCGTGGATAAAGTGAGTTTTTCGATGGGTGAACCTCACAACCAAGGTAACAACAATACCCTCACTTATGAAGGAAAGACGATATCCTTTCAGGAATTCGTAGTTGACACTGTTTTTATGGATCTTTTTGGATTGAAACTTAGGAAAGATAACAACGAAGCTTCGGTTTATTTCAGACACTATTTAAATCGCCAAGCACTTAACGAACTTGGTATCGACGAAAATGCAACCGATTATACGGCATTCGGAAGCATGATTCCCATCGCAGGAATCGTAGAAGATTTCAAAATTGGCAATGTCCTGACCGACCAACACCCAGTGAGAATAATAACTGCGAAACCTTTTGGTGATAACGTCTTCATACCATGGGACATAAATATCAAAACGACTGGAGACAAACAACAGGCACTTGAACAAGTGAAAGGAGTATTTGAAAAGGTGTATTCTAAAGAACTTTCTGATATGGTATTTGAAACTCCTTTCCTGAGCCAACAGATAGAGAAGGATTTCGATTATCAGGAAAGATTGTCTACAGTTCTTGCAATCTTCGCCTTGATTGCTATTATGGTTTCAATGCTGGGACTCATGGCTATGAGCACATACTATGTGCGCCAGCGCTCTGCAGACATTGCTGTGCACAAAGTGATGGGAGGAACAAGCACGGAAGTGATGGCTAAACTTGTCAGACCCTTTATGCTTTACGTTCTGATTGCAGCAGTATTGTCGATTCCAATCATCTATTACTTCATGAACGACTGGCTTTCGCAGTTCAGCTACCGCATTAGTATCTACTGGTGGATCTATGCTGTTGCCGCTATCCTCGCTATAATGATCTGCTTTGCATCTGTTGTGATCCAATGCTATAGAGCAGCAAATACCAACCCAATTAACTCACTCAAATAAACTTCTTAAACCATCTAAACTTCTTAAACCAAATGATACAGATAGAAAACCTTACCAAGACATTCCGTACGGATGAAGTTGAGACATTGGCTCTCCGCGGAATCTCACTCGATATCAACAAAGGAGAATTCGTAGGCATCATGGGTCCTTCAGGATGCGGAAAATCAACACTCCTCAATATCCTCGGACTCCTTGACAATCCCACAGAGGGAAAATACTCCCTCAACGGCACAGAAGTCACCAATCTGAAGGAAAAGGACCGCACTGCTTTCCGCAAGGGAAAGATCGGATTCGTGTTTCAGAACTTCAACCTGATTGATGAACTCAACATCGAGGAAAATGTAGAGCTCCCCCTCAAATATCTAAAGATAGGGGCTAAAGAGAGAAAAGAACGAGTGAAAGAGGCTCTCAAGCGCATGAATATCGAGCATCGTGCGAAGCATTTCCCCCAGCAGCTCTCGGGCGGTCAGCAACAACGCGCAGCGATAGCCCGCGCAGTAGTCACAAGGCCTGAGCTTATCTTGGCAGACGAGCCGACCGGTAATCTTGACTCTGTCAACGGCAAGGAAGTAATGGAGCTTCTCACAGAGCTAAACCGCGAAGGATCTACTATCGTCATGGTGACCCACTCACAGCACGATGCCGCCTACACCCACCGCATCATAAATCTATTCGACGGCAAAATCGTCGAGAAGACCCAGCTTTAGCAATAATTAGGTGTCGGATTAAGATTCCGTATAGGTATTTGATGATGATAGTTTAGGTTAATGATGCAACAATGACGTTAGATCCCTATACCGCACATCTTATCCGACATCTAATCTTCTGATTTTTACTTTTTATAGTAGGGACGCACGGCTCGTGCGTCCTTTTCCAATCATATTTTTCAAAACTTGGTTGTATAAAATAATTTTATTACTTTTGCATCATGAAAAAGACACTGCTCGTAGTAGATGATAATAAGGATGTGCTTTCAGCAGTCAGAATGCTGATGCGCTCTAAAGTTGACGAGGTAATCACTGAGTCTAATCCATCGTCAATCCCCGGTTTGCTTCAAAAGCATAAACCTCAGGTAGTGCTTCTCGATATGAATTTCCGGGCTACCATCAACACGGGCAATGAAGGACTTTTCTGGCTTCGCGAAATAAAACGCATAGCTCCGGAAACTTCAGTTGTGCTCTTTACCGCCTATGCAGATGTGGCCCTTGCCGTAGAAGGAATGAAGATTGGGGCTACAGATTTCATAGTCAAACCATTTGACAACACAAATCTTTCAGACACTCTTCTTAATGCATTCGGCAGTGGCACTAAAAAAACTCAAAAAAAGGCATCGACACCTCAAATGCTTTGGGGTGAGTCGCCGGAAATGCAGCGAGTTCGGATGCTCGTAGAAAGAGTTGCTCCCACTGATGCCAATATCCTCATAACCGGAGAAAACGGAACAGGCAAGGATCTTCTTGCGAGAGAAATACATCGACTTTCCAACCGATCTTCCGGTCCTATTGAAATTGTGGATATGGGAGCCGTGATTGAGACCCTTTTTGAAAGTGAGCTTTATGGTCATGCCAAGGGTGCTTTCACAGATGCAAAAGCCGATAGAGCCGGAAAATTCGAAACTGCCCATGGAGGAACTCTATTTCTTGACGAAATCGGCAATCTACCCTATCATCTGCAAGCCAAACTTCTCACGTCACTGCAACAAAGAAAGATAATACGAGTAGGCACCAATACCCCACGGGACATCGATATCCGGCTCATATGCGCTACAAACCGTAATCTTCCACAAATGGTAGCAGAAGGAGAGTTTCGTCAAGACCTATTCTATCGTATCAATACAGTGACCATCGAACTGCCACCGCTCCGAAACAGACCTGAAGATATTCCGGCTCTCGTCAATCTGTTTGTAAAGAAATATGCCGGTCTATATTCAAAGCAGGAAGCTAAAGTGACAGAGGAAGCTATGAAGAGATTATGCTCGCAATCATGGCCCGGAAATATTCGTCAGCTTGAGCATACAGTAGAAAAAGCATTAATCTTATCTGACGGGGCCACACTTGGTCTTCATGATTTTGACATTCATGATTCGCAGATAGCTACGAGCGGACAATCTACGACTCTTGAATCAATGGAGCGTAACGCCATTACAAATGCCATCAAGCTGCATAGCGGCAACATGTCGGAAGTGGCTCGACACTTAGGCATCACAAGGCAGACCCTATATAATAAATTGCGAAAATATGGCATATGACTTCAAGAGCAGATGGCATATGGCACCGTGGTCATGGATAATCCTGACGGTGCTTTTGGCTATTGGAGCCGGCTATTCTCTCGCTTTAGGCAAAGCAGTTTGGTTGTTTTTAATTATTCTGACAGTTTGCTGTGCTTACATGATTTTCAATAACATAACGCGCTTAAGCAAGAAGATGCGATATGTAATGTCGGCAACGCTCAACAAAGATTTCTCTTATAAATTCCCCACTCAAGACGTAAATAATGAGGAACGCGAAACCAATGAGATGCTCAACCGTATAGTAGAACATCTTGAACAGATGACTCTAAAATCTCGTCAAAACGAGGCATTCTTGGCCCAAGTCTTAAATATGACTGATATAGGATTAGCTTTGGCAGATGCAAACGGGGATATCAGGCTCCATAATGAAGCTGCCCTGCGTCTGCTCAACCGCAAGGCCCTCACCCATATTTGCCAAATACCACACCAAGCCTACGAAGACCTGGACATAAAAAAAGGTAACATTACTGTCAATGAAAAAAGCTTCACTCTCTTCACCATAACTGACCTACGAAGACAAATGCAAGCAGTAGAGGTGGAATCATGGGAGAAACTGACAAGAGTCCTCACCCATGAAATAATGAATTCCCTCACTCCTATTCAGTCGATAGCAGAAAATATGAGTGGCAAGACCTCAAACCGAGAGATAACGGAAGCATTGGATACCATTTCGTCAAGTAGCCGCTCTCTCATGCAATTTGTGAAGAATTTCAGGGAATTCAGCATTTTGCCTGAGGCAAGGATGAGAGCCGTCTATCTTAAGCCTCTTTTGGAATCAAGCATCAGGATAGCTAAAAGTTATATTCAAGACAAGAATGTAAGTATTGATCTTATATGCTTTCCTCCTGAATTGATGGTTTATACCGATGAGGCTCTTTTGAGCCGAGTGCTTATAAATATCCTCAAGAATGCTATAGAAGCTAATCCCTGCAACATATATGTAGAAGCTGATGAGAAGGCTGACGAATCAGTTGAGATTCGTATTTCAAACGACGGCGAACTAATCTCAGAAGAAACTGCAGAGCATATATTCACACCATTTTTCACTACCCGTAAATCAGGAAGCGGAATAGGACTTAGTCTTTCACGCCGCATTGTAACGCATCTCGGAGGAACTCTCTCTTTAAAGACTCGACCTGCTACATGCTTCACCGTCAGGCTATAAAAGGAAAGGGCGCACGAGAAAAGAAAAGGACGCACGAGCCGTGCGTCCCTACAAGAGGATATGTTTTAATCTTTTATTGGTTGAATTGCCAGCTGTCGAACTCCATCAAGTCGTTGCCTTCGCCGGCAAATACGAAATAAAGATCGTGGATTCCGTCACGTTTCTTTATATTCATCTTGCTTTCTTTCCAATCTTTGGAAGCTCCACAATTTAGCACGCCAAGAAGTTCTCCATTGGGAGCATCAAGCCTCACTTCAATAGCAGCGGAAGGATTGTTGCCACGTGTCCGGGAAGAAAAGCTTTTTGCACCTTCGCCGAAATTGACCTCTCTCACTTTGATCCAGTCGCCCGGATCTATATTATTGACATAGACACAATGCACGTTGTCATATCCAATACCTATTCCTTCTTCCCATGCAATAGTCTCTCCCTGCTGACGCACATAAGGATTCAATGGGTCAACACTTTTCAGCACTCCCCTCTTATCATGATGTATATAAGGTATAGAGCCGTCTTCATTAAAGTTGAAAGGCACTACGCTTGCGGTGCGACGACGGCTATGCGACTCTGGAAGACCTTCATCCATATAGAAGAAATACCACTGTCCTTTATATTCACACATGCCGGTATGGTTGCCCATGCCTCCATGCTCGAAAGCTCGCATGATCTGGCCTCCGTATTTCCAGGGACCGAGCGGAGAGTCAGCCCATGCCCAGTCAGTAGCTTCCGGACAGAATGATGCATATGCAAGATAATACTTGTCTCCCCTTTTCGTAAACCATGGAGCTTCCTCATAATCAGGACCGAAAGCCTCCTTATCCTTTATCTCAAACACATGTATATCACCGTCTCGACTGATCATATCTTCATTAAGCTTGACTGCATAGAGGGCATTGTTGCCCCAATATAAGTAAGCTTGGCCATCATCGTCTATGAATACTGTGGGATCTATATCTTCCCATCCGTGTCCTCCATAGTTGGTTTCATCAGGATAGGTAAGCTGATTTTTTCCTCCCAGAGGATTTGTGAAAGGACCATACGGTGAGTCAGAAACCAGAACAGGCACTCCACTTGTAGAAGGATAGAAGTAGAATTTTCCATTTCGGTATGCCATCTGCGAGGCATTAGCGTTCTCATGCTCGCCAAACATCTCCTTGGCATTGAAAATCGGGGCATGGTGAGTCCAGTTTACCATATCTGTGGTGGTAAAAATGAGATAGTCTTTCATGACAAACTGGTTGGGAGTAGCTTCCATCTCATCGTGACCGGTGATGAGATAAAGAGTATCTCCGACTACGAGCGGAGCCGGGTCTGGAGTAAATTCCGTCTGAGAGATTGGGTTCTGCGCACTTGCAAAGAAGAACGTAGAAACAGAGCCCAGACAAATCATGCCCCTAAGAAAGCATTTAAGTGTTTTTTTATTCATGTTTATTTAGTTAAGAAGTTGTCAAATTAAAAGAATAATATCATAAATGTTTTATAATCTGAATTTCAGAGTATAACAATTATGCATTATGAATTATGAATTATGCATTCATACCTATATGTGATTATTCTGCTGAAAGGGTAAATGAATAAGAATGAGGGGCATTTCCGGGAATAGTATATTGATCAAGTGTAGGCTGTCCCCATGTGTCGACACCACCTACTCCATGTACCGTCTGATCGATATTCACATTTACAAATTCCCCCCGCTTTAGCTCATGAGGATGATTTGCAGTCTTAAGATCCTCTTCTCCGTAATCCCATGCGCGGATGCATAGAGGATTTTCATCAGCTTCTATCCTAATACTTTTGTCTCCATCGTCGGAAATAAGAGATAAGTAGTGTACATCACATCTATTTCCATTATCTTGAGGCTTGATATAGTCATGTTGATATTCAGTTAATGGCATTGAGTAATGTCCAATATAGTAACCGTGTTTCCTATCCGGATAGTTCTCCCATGGTCCTCTTCCAAGATAATCAACCTGTCTCATATCTTTTGGAAGCCGCATACGCATTCCGAACTTTGGAATAAGGGGGATAGTATCATTCAAAGGCTTATAGTCGGCTGCCACATTGATACGTCCATTACAATCTATGCTATAGACGAGATCATAATCTGCTCCTATAGGAAGGCTCATACGTGCTCTTACCAATACGCTTCCATCTTTCTTATCAGTTTTAATGTCCTTAACCGTGCGATTGGAGGCCACCTCTTCCCAAATAGACATTTTTTCCGTGTAATATCCATTTTTACTCTGATTATCATTGGTCGGCTTCCAGAAATAAGGTTCCAAGGGTGCATAAAGCAGTTCAGTTCCTCCCTTTTTCCAAGAAGCAAGGGCACCGCTCTCATCTATAGTAACCTCACAGTCATCAGATTTTACAAATATTTTTCCATTTTTACGTGTCACTTTCGGTGCTTTGCCTGAGGATGATGCTTTGCTTGACTGATATGGAACAAGCTCAAACTGATCTGAAGCTACAACATGACCTTTTTCAGCCCAAAGTTTTGAATCTTTCAGGCAAGCATAGACATTTAGCCAAACTCCTGTGTTATCTTTGGTATAATCGGGTATCTTTACTTTGTTGTTTTCCAATGTAAGCAAGCCTTCATCCGTCTTGTCTCCTCCTGTAAGGATTTCATAGCGATAATCATAGGCGTCAAGAGGAGTAAAGCTATCATGATTGGTCAGTTTCACCCAATCACCATCTCTTTCAAACCAAATTGGCTGATATACCTGTCTGACTACATAAAAATGTGGATTGGGCACTCTGTCAGGACCAATCAAACCATTGATGCAGAAATTAGCATCATTTGGCCTGTCGCCAAAATCCCCACCGTATGCCCAGAATTCATCATTCCCTAAACTCAAGCTTGATGATGGTCGCAGTGGAGATCCGTCGATAGGTTTTGCTATGCCTTGATCCACCCAATCCCAAATGGCAGCTCCTGCAATTGAGGGATCAGAATATATGACATCCCAATATTCCATTAAATTACCCACAGAATTTCCCATAGCATGGGAATATTCGCGTGCAATATATGGCTTATCAGAAATTTCACGAGCATTACGCCTCATCACTTCAGGAGTAGGATATCCTTCATCATGGAGTGCCGAATAGCGAGGATTACAGTCGTAGAAAGGAAGTCTTGATGAGTCCATGGCAACAATGGTATCGTACATGGCCTGGATATTAGGTCCGACACCTCCTTCATTGCCAAGACTCCATATAATCACGCATGGATGATTCCTATCGCGAGATACGAGAGATACAGCCCGATCCACATGGGCATCTCTCCATTCCGGATCATGCCCCATCTCCTCGTTGGCATATCCATATCCATGGCTTTCCTGACAAGCCTCATCCATGACATAAATACCGTAACGGTCGCAAAGTTCATAGAGAATCGGACGATCAGGATAGTGAGAAGTGCGAAGGAAATTGATATTAGCCTGCTTCATCATGCGTATGTCACGCTCAATTGTAGCATCATCCACCCATCGCCCGGTGCGAGGATGATGGTCGTGACGGTTTACGCCCCTCAGCTTGACATTCTTCCCGTTGATCTTGAAAATCTCACCATCAGTCTCAACTTTTTTAACTCCAAGATGCCAGTTATAGTTCTGGAGTAAATTCCCAGCCTTGTCATTCAAAGAAATGATGTAGGGATAAAGGTCAGGAGTCTCTGCCGACCACAACAGAGGCTTATCAATGTTATACTCAAGACGAATATCTACCGTATCTCCCGGCATGACATCCACCGGACTGCTCTTTATCTTCTTGCCATCAATTTCAAAAGTGACAGTGGCATCCTTTTCCTTTTTATTGCCTGTATTGCATAGACTCACCGTAGCCTTGACTGAAGCTTTTGAAAAATCTTCGTTAAGATTTGAGTCAACTTTGAAATCCGCAATGTGCACATTAGGACGCACGACTAGACTCACGGGACGGAAAATACCACTCAGTCGCCACATGTCCTGATCCTCAAGATAACTGCCGTCACTCCATCTGTAAACCTCAACAGCGAGTCGATTCTTACCTTTACGAACGAACGATGTGATATCAAACTCTGCCGGAGACATAGAATTCTGGCTATAGCCCACTTTCTCTCCGTTTACCCACACATACATTGCGGATTTGACCCCCTCAAAGCTCAATGTAATGTTTTTATCCAGCATATCAGGAGTTACTTCAAATTCTGTCACATAACTTCCTACCGGATTGCGATGGTCGTAAGCATACCAATCTTGAGGAGGTTCGGATGTTACGCTCGGTCGATTTCGTTGAAATGGATAAGCTATATTGATATATATTGGTTTTCCGAAATTCTGCATTTGCCAGCTTCCGGGCACAGCAATGTCATTCCAATCGCTGACATCATAACCTTCTGCTTCAAATCCAACAGGTCTACTATCCGGATCCGGAGACCAAAAGAATTTCCAATCTCCGTTCAGACTGACTACATCAGAGCGTTTGCCATCTTCAGATGGCAATCCAAGAGTGACATGATAAGGAAGTTTGTTGATGCCTAAAACATGAGGATTTTCCCAATCATGTTTTTCATTAGCCATACTTGCTAAAGAAGTTGAAAGAAGGCCTATTAATATATATTTGTCAAAATTCATTAGATATATTTTCAAATTTAATAAATTATTAGTCAAACTTAACATAAGAGATC
>JAIDSL010000068.1 GCA_029061255.1 Muribaculaceae bacterium | reverse complement strand
TCAAAATAATAAAACACGTTTTGCTTTCAAAAACGGTGCAAAGTTAATACTTATTTTTGAATTATCAAAAACTTTTTCACTTTTTTTATCTTATATCCTCAAAAAAACTGCTTTTTAACATATAATTCCCCTTCCTCTCTTCACTCTCTACACTCCACTCTCCGCTCTTCACTCTCCACTCTTGCAAAAATACTGTCCCTTTCCCTTGGTGCTGTTTCCATATTCTGCCGAATGTGTCGGGCAAATGTGGTAGCAACCACAGCAACTCGTACAATCCTTACCCCAGTGCGGATGACCGTCTATCATTGCTATGTTACCGACTGGACAGACATTAGCGCACTTTCCGCATCCTATGCAATTGTCCGTATAATGCCATTTCTTCGTATCTATTCCCCATCTTTTGAAGAGAGGATAGATAAGCGCAGTCTTTAATCTTGCCATTGGCCCGATATGTACATCATCTCTCCTCTCTTTCATTTTCACTTTCCCCGCTATCTCCTTGATCCTCTCGATAGCCTCATTTAGCTTTCGCTTTTCCACATCCTTCGTGTCAACCCCAAAGCCGGGAAGAAGCACATATACATTAGGCATAATTAGGCTCCACGCGGCCGACAGGTTTATCCCTCTCTCTCGAAGTGCCTTCTTCAGCATCTCAACAGCCATACCTGTCTCGTCGCCACATGTGGCTACACACCATGTGTACACCGATTCCTCGTTTATCCTTGCTGCCATTGATTCCGGCAGTCTCTTGATGAAGTCGAGCACTATTGGGGGCACTCCCCACGCATATACGGGAAACACAAATCCAATTGATTTGTCATTGTCAGGCTCTATTTCCTGTGTATAAGGATCCGTGTCAGGTATAAACCTGACATCCTCTTCGCACATTGATCCAAGCCTCAATGCTGCATAGCGTGAATTATGAGTACCCGAGAAATAGTAGATCATTTTATCATCACTTTTTTTCCGTCAATTATATAAAGTCCCGGCTGAAGCAACGTCCTTCCCGATCTTACTTGTCTGCCGTCTATCGTGAATATTCTTTCAGGGCTTGATTCCTGTATACTCTCAGGGATTTCTTCAATGCCGGAGTAATCGTCTATGGAAGCGGCTGTGCTGTTGATTATATATCTGTTGCCGGCATCGATGATAAATGCCACCAGACGTATTCCGTCGAAGTTGTCGTATCCTTCAGTAAGAGGTATATCCCATTCGCTGTTATAGGTCTCTTCTGCAGCTAAGGTTTCCGGAAGACTTCCGGCCACGCCGGTGAAAGCTGGGCTTTCAGAAGTGGTTTCAAGCTGTGAAGGTATGGTTACATTGGGAAAGTAGCACATTGGGAAAGTCATTCTTGACGGAAGATAACGATACTGTTTGTCTTTGGCAAGCGTGCAGATGTTCTTTTGATAATAGCGTGGATCCTCATGTCCGCTTACGTTACGCGTGAGTACATAACCTATGCGGTATGTACGGTCGGTCGCGGTGAATGATTCCGATGTGCTGACCGATGCGCTTGCTGATAATGTCCCATCGCTTTTGATGCTAAGGCTGGTGATGTTGATTCCCATTTCTGTGGGTATGCAGATCTGATTTTCAAATTTTGATGTGCTTTCTCCCTTTGTCGACTGTATATGGTTGAGCATCACATGGGGAATTCCGTAAAACTGGAGCCATTTAAAGTAATTGTCGTTGGCAAGTAGGTCACCTTCATGTGTCTCTCCTACTATCAATGCATCTCCGTAAGTTTCCTCAAGCTCTTCGATTACAAGCGTACCGGTCGGGCACTGGTTACACCACATCCCGGTTCCTTTATCTACATACAGATGCCGCTTGAACGATGTGCAGTAGGCGAAGCTTTCCCCAATCATCTGTTTTTCCTCGTCTGCAAGTTCTATCGATATCTTATAGTCAGTACGCACATTCGGAGTCAGGGGAAGAGGCAGTTGGAAGTGTCGGGTTTCTCCTGTAGGCCAGTAGTCGTCTTCCTGAAGTGAAGACACTGTTTCTCCATCTACTGTAATTACAATATTTACACCTTGCATGGGAGCTCCGGTATTCATGATGCTTAGATCTGTCTGTGCGTTCCCATCTTCAAGTTCTCCTGTTGCAAAAAACTTGGGTGTCTTATTGGTGAGGGCAAACGTATGTTCGGTCGGTTTCTTGACGGATATATTGTTCAATACCAGCAGATAGCCGGCCTCGCTGCGACATACGAAACGTATTTCTCCGGTGATTCCTTGATATTCACTCAAGTCGATCATATGAACGCTCCAGCTGGATTTTTCTTCGGTGAATTCACCTAATTTTGTCCATATTTCGTTTCCGTCAGGTCGGAATTCCACTGTATAGCTGTCGTTGAAAATGGGATATCCTTCGCATGCCTCCCAGCGGAGCCATTCCCCTTCCTCTATAGTAATTGAAGGAAGTGTCAGTGCATTTTCACATATCCCATCTGCAACATGTGAAGGTGAGACCGCTACGTTTTTGCTTGTGGAATAGTCTCCTATGCTCCATCCATCCTCAGTCCAGCTCCTCTTATACCATGTTTCATCGGGAAGATTGCCATTGAGGTTTTCGGTTTTCACTCCTTCCGGATATTTACAGTTGCTGATTTTAAGTGTATACTCTCCCTGGGCAGCGATGGCTGTTATAGATATCAAAACTGTAGTTATTATGGCTTTTCGCATTTCCATATTTTTATTTAAAATAATCCTCAATCACGCTCTTGCCCCTTACCTCTTAACCCTTTTGTACAAAGGTAGTCCGACTATATAGAAGGCCACAGCCTGCAGAAGCAGCCCGATTCCGGCAGCATAAAGCATCCATATGCAGAAGATGGTGCAGCCTACCCCTATCGTAAGTGCATACACATATCCTCTCTTTGCATGCTCAGTCAGAAGTTTGCATTTATAATCTTTGTGTGCTATCTTTAGCAGGAACAGACCACTGAAAAGATATGCCGGAAGCACCATCAGTCCTGTTATATTGAGCGCATAAAGATACACGTCTTCCGCCGTCACTACCAAGCAGAGAAATCCCTGCATGATTATGCTTGATGCCAACAGCGACCTTTGCAATGAGTCGCTTCCATCCTTTTTCAAAAGCCATTGTGGAAATATTCCATGCCGGGCTGCAGAATAAGGTTGCTCCGCTGTCACAATCGTCCATGCAAACCATCCTCCGCTTATAGATATGATTACAGCGGCTATTACAAGCCAATAAGCCCATTCTCCACATATGCTGCGAAGTGCATATGCCACTGATGGGTCTTCAAGCCCTGCAAGCCTTGCGCGCGACATAATGCCAAAACTAAACACTGAAACAAGTACATAGAGTATCCATGCCGCAAGAAATCCAAGTATGCCTGCTTTCCCTACTTCACTCTGCTTCCGCGCACGTCCCGACATCACGACGGCTCCTTCTATGCCGATGAAGCACCACAGGGTCACGAGCATCGTGCTCTTCACCTGTGCGGTGATGCCTCCAATCCCATCTCCAGTGCTCCATAAGTCTGATGTCAAGGTCTCGTATTTGATATTGAGAGCCAATAATATGATGATCAAGGCAATTACGGAGATTTTCAAGATCGCGGCTCCTGTGGCTATTATCGATGAAGTGCGCATGCCTGAGCTTATGAGGAAATACATTACCCATATAAGGCTGGAGCAGAACGCTATAGTTGGCCATCCATGTCTTAGTAGTGCAGGAAAGAAGGCTCCGAATGTGTCGTTGAGCATCACCGCATATGCCACATTGGCAAAGCAGGCACATAGCCAATAACCCCACGCTATATTGAATCCGGTGAATCTTCCGAAGCCTTTTTCTGCATATAGATATATTCCCTCGTTGAGTTCAGGATGTCGGTCGCTCAGAATCTTGAATGTCGAGACAAGCATCAGCATGCCGGTAGCTGTTATGGCCCATCCGATCATCACAGCTCCCAGGCCTGCCCCCACTGCCATGTTCTGTGGAATGTTGAAGATGCCGCTCCCCACCATCATTCCGAATACAAGGGCTACAAGGCCTGTCAAACCTAACTTATTCTTATCGACGAAAGCATTATCCTGTTTCATATTTTATAATATGAGAAATGTCATTAGGTATGTCTGGCTTTTCAGCGCACAGCCACCTTGACTGAGGTATGTGTATTGGCTGTCGTAAGTGTAATGATGTAGATTCCCGGTGTCAGCTGATATGGCAAAACTTCATATCCACGGCCCATACCGTGGGTTGAACCAATCTGGATGCCTGTGATGCTATAGATCTCAAGGCAATACGTATCTCCAGCCGTAAGCCTTACGCTTACTCCATCTCGTGTTGCCCCAAGTATGCTGGATGATTCAGATTGATAGACATCCCTTACTCCTCCTGTATGATGCACTCCTACACGCAACGCATCCGTGTTCTGGACTTCTCCGCTTGTGGTGTCAAGGACGTATGCCACCACGCGCGCCTGCTCGGCATCTGGAAGAAGTTCGGGCACCTCTGCTTGCCATCTCACCTCATAGTCTTTCCCTGTCTCAATTAAAGCCGGAAGGGATCCTTCAATACCGCTGAAGGCTGCTTCTGAGGTCAGGGTCACGTCTTCATAATACATCAGTTCCGGTAAAATGGTGGAGGGCAGATAATAGAACGGACCATACGACGGCTGATTGCAGTTATTTTTCTGCACGAATTTAGGATTGCTTGGCTCGTGGTAGTCTCCGGTAAGGACATAACCCAGTCGGTAACGTCCGTCGCCATTATCGATTGTTTCGGAAACATTCACGTGAGCTGTCATTTCAAGCATCCGTCCCTGCGGAGTTGGAATCTCATCAAGGCGTATGGCAAACGAAGTGGGCTGGTCGTAATATTGACTGAATTTACTTGTGTTCGAGCCTGCGGAGGCCCTTATGCGGTTGAGCATCATGGTCGGTACAGCATACCAGTTGAGCATATCCCAATAAGCCTGATTGCCGAGTGCATCATTCACATGGGTGTTCACAGTGACAACCCTGTCTCCATACTGCTCCAAAAGCTGCTCCATCGCTATATCTCCGGCAGGACAGTTCACACACCACATACCGGTGCCTTTGTCAACGAGATACCTGCGCATGAAGGGATCGTCTGGCTCGGCAGTTGTTTCTTTTTCTGTAGATTGCTCAGTCGGCAATTCTCCTGCCTGCACGTCCCACATTGCCAGTAGGTATCCTTTGCTGCTTGTGCATACGAAACGCAACGTCACTTCCTGTCCTTCCATCTGGGAAAGAGATACATTATGTGACGTAGCAGAATATGGCTCCTCTTCAATTTCTGCTAAGATGATGGGGGCACTTCCGTCTGCAGCGACAGCCTCCACACGATACCTCTCTGGAAAATGCCTGTAGACTGACTGTGCCTTCCACATGAGCCGATATCCCTTCTCGATTTTCAGCGGTGGGAGTGTAAGGATATTCTCACAGCTTCCCTCCCCGGCGGTATAGGTCGGAGTGACGGCCACATAGCCAAGACTATAGAGGCGGTCTACTGTCCATCCGGTCTCAGTATATCCACGCTTATACGCTTCCTTTTTTGGGAGCACTCCATTGGCGTTGGCAGTCTCCACGTCTTTGGGAAGTTTCCCGCTGGAAAGATTAAGAACATATGCAGGTGCTTCCGGGGATGCTTGCATCGGAAGAGCCGATAATACGACTCCCGATGCAATAATCATAGAGGATATTAAAGATATTTTGATCTTCATTTTACGACGATCTTATAGCTCTCATCGTCTGCCTTGACCATATACACGCCGGCATTGACCTCAGTCACCTTGTCAGTGCTTACCAGACGGCCGTTCATGTCATAGACTGCAACATTATCTGCATTCAGCACTTCGATACGTCCCTGAGTCGCAATCACAAGACCCTTCTTGGGCGAACCTGCTATCTCGGGTGTGCCTATTGTGCCGCCATCTACCTGGATTATGAACGGATAATACTGGTACTCGCCGATAGCCGGATTTAAATCCGATGCTACGCCTGCAATCGTTTTGGCATCCGACGATATTTTGCTGATACCGTTGATTATGTATTCGCTTTTGATTCCATAAGCCTCTTTCACTTCGCTGACTTTATTGCCGTTGATCACCTCGCCGTTGCCTGTAAAGATCAGCTCCTCCCCAATGCCTGCGGAGAAGAAATTTACTGCTTCTTCATTATACCATGTATCGGTAAGGTAATTGTAGATTACGGCATTATTGGTCAAGACTCCGTCGTTATTACTTGTGACGTCGGTTACGTAACTGCGGGCTCCATAGAAATTGCCATTGCCGTCACAGTTGGTGAAGAACCCGTTCATCATGCTTTCCTCTCCTCTGATACCGTCATAGTAGCCGTTGATAAGCTCCTTTGTAAACCAGACGATGTTGGGATCGTTGATGTCTTCTGTCCATGTCTGTCTTCCGTTTTCATCAACCCCGGTATAGTACTTGCCTCTATATTCAAGGCAATCCTTTAAGGTCGAGATTTCGTCAAACATTACAAGCTTCCCCTCTACAACGAGCGCGTTAAGGGTACTCCCGAAGCCGGCATAGAGCTGGCCTCCTATCGCTTTGCCGTCTGGAGTCTGCGTCATGGGATAGAATCCCTGATGATCCGGCAGTTTGATGTCCTTGTATGTTTTAAGTTCATAGCTGCCATCCTCCTGCAGGAACCATTGGCACGGTATATACTGTCCTCGTGATGCGCCATCGCCTGTGGCCGACGCTAACTTGATGTATTGATATCCGGCGATCACCTTTCCGTCGGGTGTGATGCATATAGCCTCATTAGTGCTGACCGCATCCGGGTCGATCGGTAGCAGGTTCCACTCTCCATCCTTGTAGTATGCAGGATACTGGTGATAATCAGCATACCCAATGCTGCCTACTACTATGCCGTCATCTGATACATCCATTGCGGTCGTGAATATCGGACGCTGTGAAGCCGGCAAGCCTGGCTCCCCTTTTTCAGTTATGTCATAAAGCTCATCTGGATTGCTGGCACGCCAGATATAGGCTATGTATTGTTCGTCATCCGTGATGGCAGCATACTGTCCGTTGTCTGATACTCCTCCTACGATTCCGAGTGTGTCGAACACATATACTTTGCTCTCTGCTTTGCCTGCAAGAGATATGCCTGCAAGCGCTATGCCTATTAGCAGTATAGATTTTTTCATTCTTTTGGTTTATTAATTTAAGTTTTGCTTGTTATGATTTAATGTAGTTCAATATTCAGAGGATTAAAACTGCGTAGCTTTCTCTGCGAGCTCCGGCCGATGCGAAGCAGGCCGAAATCATTGCGAGCTTTCCAAAACCGTGTCGCGAAGCTCCCCAACGCATTGAAACTCTGCCCCTTTGCGCCTTTGCGTGATAATAAAAGAGCAAGCGAAAGTTGAGTTATTAATTTTCATGAATATTTCTTTAGGGTAAAGAAGACGTTAGGCGATCTTCCTTCTTTCGCTACAAAGTTAAGCAAAAATGTTTTTATATACAAACGTTAAAGTCAAAAAACTGCTGTATAGTTACGTCTCATTATCTAAAACGCTGCTCTCTCGCTTCTAAGTCAATCAGCGATTTTTAAACGGTTCTCAAAAATTTTTATTAATTTTGCATCAAAATAACCCCAATTGTGCATTATGAATTATGCATTATGAATTAAAATCCCCCCGTCTTCGCTATATCGATGCTATGCGAGGCCTCGCCATCCTCCTCGTTGTCTTCAGCCATGTTACAAATGCCTACGTTAAGATGCCGATCACCAACGCGTCTTTCTCCGGCATATATTATATGATGACGATGTTCCGCATGCCCCTTTTCTTCTTTGTCAGCGGTTTCTTCGCCTTCCGTATGGCCGATAAGTGGACATGGCCTACCGTCAAGAGGGTTATGACAAAGAAATTTCAGGCTCAGATAGTAGGATTGGCAGTATTTTGCTTCCTGTTTGGCGTGTGTATGCGAGGCTGGAAATTCCATTTCATTTGGACATCAAATCCTTATTGGTTCACTATATCTTTGTTTGAGATGTTTGTTGTCTATCTTTTGGTGGCGCTTGTCGTAAGAAAGACCCATAGCAACATTCCGCTCTATATTCTTCTTTGTATGTCGTTTGTGGCTCCTTTCCTGTTCAATTATTTCACTGATGGCGTGAAATTGCCAAAGGTCGTGGTTGGCTTCCAAACCTGGCACACACTCAATTATTGGCCTTATTTTATGCTTGGCATATTTGCACGCCGCTTTGAGGCATTCACTTGGAAAGCTGTCGACAATCAGTATTTCAAAGCTGTCATGATTGTATCCTTCTTCTCCCTCGTGATTTTCTATGGTTGTCGTCATCGCTACTCTCTTGAGTGGGATTTCGTGATGACTGCAATGCGATTCTCCGGACTTATGACTGTGTTGGCTACCTTCCGATTCTATAGGGATTGGTTTGACAAAGGCACTCCGGTGAGCAATTGCATGTCGTTTGTAGGTAGTCGTACTCTCGACATCTATTACCTCCACTACTTCTTTATCCCAAATCTCTCCTTTATGAAAGGTTTCCTCTCATCAGGTCCCGGCAACTCTGTGCTCGCAATGCTCACTGTCGGTTTGGCAATCTCAGCTCTCGTCATTGCCCTATGTCTGGTCGTTAGCGCTATCCTACGCTCATCTCCATTCCTCGCGTCATGGCTCTTCGGTGCCTCTGATCGTAATAAAAAGACTGTTTCCTGACTCCCATGTGCCCTTTTATGGGAGGGCGGTTTCTTAACCGCCCACTTTTTTTATATAATTTGTTGCAAATCCAAACGTCATGCGTCTCCCATATAGATGGAGAGAAATTTTATCATATCAGCATTTCGTAATGTTCGCCGCCGTTTCGGTGTGCGGCATATCGATGACGAGGAAGATGCCCTTCAGGAGGCCTTCTGTCGCCTTTGGATTCGTCGCGATTCCATCTCATCGCAAAGTGAGGCAGAAGGATTCCTTACTGTGGCGGCAAGAAACTTGACAGTAGACGGCCATCGTCGAGTTCAGGCACATCCGGAGACTGATATTGAAAACGCCAATCGGTTGGAGGCTGATGATGAGGATGCTGACTCCCGCAAAGAACTCTTCCTCGAGATTCAACGGCTTATTGAACAGAATCTCTCTTCCCGCGACCGTGAAATTCTTCTTCATCGCGACCATGATGGGTGGGATTTTGATGAAATCGCTTCTCACTATGATATTTCAGAAGCAAATGCAAGGATGATAGTCTCAAGGTCACGTAAGACAATCCGGGAACTTTACCTAAAACGACAAACAAGATGAAAGAAAAAAACATACATAAGGAAATTGATCTATATTTCGACGCGCAGTTGTCGCTCGTAGAGGAAGAAGAACTCTTTCGCACTCTTCTTTCTTTCAAGGGAAAGGATCAGAAGGTCGATGAGGCACTCGCAGTCATGCTGATGACGCGAATGCCCATGGAAAACAGGCCTTCCGGCCTGCGGCCTAAGAAAACTCGTTCTCTTATGCGTCCCTTATATGCGGCTGCCGCTGCACTGATAGCCATTATTTGTATTTCTTCTTTATGGCATCGGTCAGGTATTGAGGATGACAGAAATGTTGAAGGAATGGTTGCATATGTCGGGGGCGTAAAAATTAGTGATCAATCAGAGATAATGAAGATAGTGGATGATCAACTCAATGACATCGGAATCTCATCTGAACTGTTTGCGCAGACTGTAGCTGAAGATCTTGATGATATCCGGGACGCATTTAATGAAGACGGCTTATGAAACAGTATTTAATAAGATGTATATCACTTTCAGTCATGCTGATATGTGGCATTGTTGGCTTTTTTGCTCATGCCGAAAGACTGAATGTGTCACCTTTCTTCAAAGAAGATTTCGCAAAAAATCCCTCTGTGACGATGGTCTCATTTTCTGGCGAGCAGACTGATTGGAAAGGACTCACTCTCTATAAAAGCGTCTCTGTGTCTGGCGATCCTGCGAAGGCCGATGAAATCGCAAGAAGTGTCAGGAAAGATGGTGCTAAGGCGGAGTTTAAGGAAACTTCTTTCAAAGATGGTAAGCTTTATTTCGGTTTTTATGGTCTCGGAGGAGCGGGAGAAAACAGAAAATATCTATTCTATCTCGATCTCAGGCCCAAGGGCAAAGACAAGACCACCCTCGTCTATATTGAAGGTGATTGGACGCCTGAAGAAGTCAAGAAAATGATAACAAAGAAAATCAAATAGCCCTATCTATGGATGGGCGGTTTCCTAACCGCCCGCAATGTCAAGCACAAATTCTCCACATTATGAAAAAAATATATCTATCATTCGCTTTTATCCTCTCCTCCATCTTCCATATCTTCTCTCAGTCGTCCGAACTCCCGGATACTGTGAAGATTATAGAAAATGCCAATAAAGTCCTGATATCCCGATCAGCCGACACCACCCTCATTGAGGTGGAGAGCGAAAAGGACTACGGAAAGGATCTCTTTTCCTATAGTGTCACTGTCGATGACTCGGATGACACGGACTCTGATGATTCATTCGATTTTGAGATACCCTTCGGAATCGGGAAAGAGGGCAGATCATCCTCCTCACGAAAAAGATTGCAGACATCCTACTTTGTAATGGGAAACGTCTACCTTGGTCAACGCTTCAATTATTCCGATAAGGGCAACGTGAAGAATTCATATGAGGTCGGTGTTCGCAATCTTATTGGTATCCGTTGGAGTTATGGAAATTATTGTCCATCCTTTTCAATCGGTTTTGGATACAGTGCACAGCGATATTCCGCTCAAAAAGGATTCGTCTATGCTAAAGAAGGATCAAGGCTTTTTCTTGTTCCTGCAGGAGATGGCGTAGAAGTCAAATCAACAGATCTGCAAGTATTTACTTTCCAGATTCCACTCCTTTTCACCATCCCTTTAGGTCATACTGTGGAGTTCGTTGCCGGTGCTGTAGGTTGCTTCAACACATATGCGCGCGCTTCGTCAGAACTGAAGATCGATTCCTCTAAATATAAGACCACTTACAAAGGCCTCCAACAGCGTCTCTTCACCGCTGAGCTTACTGCATCGCTCGGTGTCTGCAACATATTGGGTGTCTACGCCTCCTGGAGCCCGATGTCCCTCTTCCAGTCTCCCTACGGTCCACAACTCAAATCTTGGAGCCTCGGAGCCACCATTAACTTCTGACAAAGCATATGGGAGGGCGGTTTCCCAACCGCCCCATCACGTCAATAAAACACTAACAATTATGCATTATGAATTATGCATTATGAATTCTCACTTAATATGAAAATATCAAGATATACCCTCCTTTCTCTCCTCCTATCTCTGCCTTACTTAGCCTTTGCCGATGTTCCGGACACGCTTATGGTGGTAGATTCTCCCTCAAGAGTCCTTATTACGGAGAGCCCTGAAGGAACACGTATTACAGTGACCGATACTGAAGACGGCACTCAGACTTCCCATTTTGTAGAGTATGCTCCCGGTGCAAAAGTCAGCACCTCACGAAAATCCACGAAGTCAATCATCAATATTCCGGGCTTTGATTGTCTGAATAAAAAAGAACGGTGCGGATGTTCCGATACCGGATGGGCTATTGGCATGGATGGCCTTTGCGTAGGTCTTAATCAAGCACATGGTCAGACGGGTGGTGGTGGCCTGCAGTGGTCGAAATCCTTTGAGATAAGCTGGCTAAGTTGTTTCAATGTCGGATACGCCTTCAGTAGGTCGCGTCTTTACATTGGTCTCGGTTTTGACTGGCGCAACTATAAGGCTACTGCTGATGGCAAATGGCTTGAGCCTTCAGCCACAGGAGGCATAGAGTGGGGTAGGGCACCGGAAGGTTCCATTGTGAAATCCTCCAACCTTAAGGTCTTCAGCTTGCAGTTGCCTTTGATTTATGAATGGCGTCTGCCAAAGTCATGGCTCAAGCTTAAACTTGGCCCCATCCTGAATTTCAACACATATGCTTCTCTAAAAGGTATCTACGACGATGCCAGTGGAAACCGTTGCGAATACTTCAGGAAAGATTTCGACCGCAGAAAAGTGACTGTCGACTTCTTCGGTGCCGTATCCTACCACAGTGCTCTCGGCATATATGTCCGCTATTCACCAATGAAGGTCTTGAATGACTCTTCTCCTATCAACTTCTCGCCCTTCACACTCGGCTTCACCTTCCTCCTCTAATATGCCTGTTCCTCTCTTCCTCCCGCTCTACATCAAATATTTTATTTTGCGATTCTAAATATTTTTTCATAATTTTGTATCTGAAATTGAAAAATCTTCAAGGTAAATTTATGAAAAAATCTTTACTCTTACTTGGTGCAGCATGTATTGCTCTCTGCGGATCAGCTGCCACCAACAAGGCGCATCAGCGCTACGTATCTCCAAGTTTCTCTTTCGAACGCAATATCCTCACGAAAGATGGAGATGCAAAGTCTTATCGTAATAATGCCGGTATAAAGAAAGTTCCGTCCAAAATCGGTTCGGCTGAAGATGTGATCTATGATGTAGAAGGACAAAAACTGAACATGTCAGTCACATGCAGCGGCTTTACCGTATATGATGAGGAGTATATTTTTGAATTGGAGGATGAGGTGTTTGGATCCCACGTTGTGTTTGGAGAGAACGATGAGGTGTATATCTACAACATTTTGCCTCAAATCCCCATTGGTTCCTATGTAAAAGGCAAAAAAGATGGCGATAAGATCGTTGTGGATGTTCCTCAGACCGTGCTTTGGAATGAAAATATGAAGGATGGTGCGAATCTCACTATTTGCGACTATTATGAAATAGAGGAGGACGGTGAAACATACTACGACTATGCTCCATCTGAAGATACCACGCTTACTTTCTCAATAGCGGAAGATGGCACGTGGAAAGCTGAAGGCATCAATCCGAGGCATATTATTGCCTATACATTCTGTTCTGACGACGTATGGGCCGGATATGGAGCCTGGGATCTTTCTCTTGAGCCATTCACCGAAACTCAAGTGACAGTTCCTGATGACTTGGAGGTCTCTCAGAATTTCTGGACTTACAAGTGCGATTATATTGGCTATGGTTGGCCCGTAAATTTTGCCCAAGGTGGTGAAGAAGTCTATTTCCAGGGCCTTAGCAAAGAAATGCCTGAGGCTTGGGTAAAGGCATCCGTGGAGTATGATGACTCTGAAGCCCATGTTTACATTGACCAGAACCAATATGTTGGCGATTATGAAGACGTTTTTGTGGTCACTAAATGTGCTAAACTCCTTGTAAATGAATATAATGAAGCATACTATGAATTAATGCCGGATGATTACAGATTCGAGCTTATTTGGGATTACGAGGAAGAAAAAATGGTATTGAAAGATCCTTCCGTATCTCTTCTTTTCAATATGTCTAAGAAAGAAGTCTATTTTGTTGATGAGCTTTTCGATTTTGAACTCATCATACAGGATTCTTACGAGGGGACTCCTGCCAATCCATACAATTTGACATATTATGATTGGATGGAAGAGTGGGGAGAAGCTGTATTGGAATTTTATATTCCGGCTTTGTCAACAGATGGATATGTGCTTGATGCTAATGATTTGTACTATGTCATATATGCTAATGGCGAACCATTGACATTCGATGCTGGAGATTATGGTCTTGAGGAATCAATTGAGGAAATTCCATGGTCGTTCGAAAATGATGACATGACAATTATGAAGCATTACGGAAATTGCTGTCATGCTGTCTATATATTTGTCGAAGGTGTCTCTACCATTGGAGTGCAGAGCGTATACAAATATGATGGTGTCGAGACCCGCAGCGAAGTCGTAACCCTTGATTTGGAGGACAATGCTGTTTCAGCTGTCAATGCCGACAAGAAGGTGGCAAACGTGAAGTATTTCGATATTGCAGGGCGAGAAGTGGCTGAGCCGGTTTCCGGACTCTTCATCAAGCGAATCACATTCACCGACGGAACATCAATATCAGTTAAAAATATGGTGCGCTAAGCTCTGTGTTATCTAAAATTTTGCTTTATGAAAAAAATATTGATCGCACTCGGAGTAGCATGCGTTGCCCTTTCGGGGGTTGCCTCATCGCCTGTGAAGAAAATAGCTCCGGGTCTCAGCTCTGCGGATGATGTTATCATTTCTGTAGAAGGTGAGAAGGTAGATGTCACAGTGTCCACAAGTGGTATCACTATGTCAGGTTTCGGCTTCACTGAATTTAGGGATCAGACATATAGCTCCCATATCGTTTATGGTGATGACAATGAGGTATATATCTATGAGATATTTCCTAATCTTCCAACTAAGTCTTATATCAAGGGTGTCAAGGAAGAGGATAAGATTATAGTCGAACTCCCTCAGCCTATTTATTATGAGTATGATCCTGATTTAGGGTTTCCTGAGGCCTACTATATGTCCATTCTCACTATGCAGGATGAGTGGTATTGGGCCGAGGAAAAGTCTACTCTCACATTGAGTATTGATGACGAGGGCATTATGACGGCCGAAGATCTAAGCCGGGATGTAATTTTAGGGGTTGCTGACAGTGATGATGGCACATGGATTGGCCTTGGTGCTTGGGATCTGTCCATTTCTCCATTTGATGAAGTGCCTGTGCAGCTTCCCGATGGATTTGAAGTCTCTGAAAATTTCTGGACGGCTGAAGGCGACGGATTTGGCTGGCAGGTTAGCTTTGCTCAGGGCGCTGATGAAATCTATTTCCAGGGCCTCTGTGAAAGAATGCCTGAGGCTTGGGTTAAGGGAACTGTGGATTATGATGATTCCTCAGCTACCGTTTCAATTGCTCAGGATCAATACGTAGGTGACTTTTTAGGATACCATGTTTTCACGAAATGTGTAGAATTGACAGTTGATGAGGATGGCAATATTTTCTACGAGAATTTGATGGATCCAGACTATGTGTTCCAGCTTGTCTGGGACTTTGAGGAGGAGAAAATGGTTGCAAAAGACAAAAATGTTGTGCTTCTGTTCAATACGTCAAAAAATGATGTCTATTACGTCAACGATCTAATGGATCTTACCCTCATTCGTCAGGAATCATTTGAGGGCATTCCCGAGAATCCTTATGGTTTGGCATTTACAGATGAAATGCAGGAACAGGGATATTCTTCATTCTCATTCTTCTTGCCGGCTGTATCCACTGAAGGTGATTACTTGAAACTCGAGGATCTCAGTTATGTCGTATATGTCGATGATGAGGTGTGGGAATTCGATGCCGATGACTACAATTTGGAAGAGTCGTTGGAAGAGATTCCTTGGTCGTTCAATGGAAACTGGATTCTTAAAAGATATGGTTCAACCGAGCATATGGTCGCTTTCTTTGTAGAAGGAATATCTACCCTTGGCGTGCAGAGTGTCTACAAGTATAATGGTGTTGAGACTCGCAGCGAGATTGTGACTCTTGATCTTGAGGACGATGCGGTGGCAGCCATCAATTCCGGCAAAAAAGTGGAAGATGTCAAGTACTACGACATTGCAGGTCGTATAGTTGAAAAGCCGGCTTCTGGTGTCGTCATTAAGCGTGTTGTATATGAAGATGGCTCGGTTGATTCTTCAAAGATGATTCTACGCTAAAATTATATGATTCTATGTTGAAGAAATTAATCGCCTCATGTTTCATTGCCACAGCGGCTTTCTCCGCTGTGGCTGATGATGGTACTTTTGTTTTTTCTTACGCCGGCGACGATTATGGCTACTGGGGTAAAGGGAAGGCGGAAATTTATGACGCAGCCATACGCATTCAGGATCCCTCTCTCGTGGGAAAGAAGATTATTGCCCTGCGTGCCGTTTTAAATGCTTACGAAGATATCGAAGATACTTCTATCTGGCTCTCAAAGGAGCTTACACTTGAGAAAGTTGGATCTGTTAAAGTGACTGTCCCGGATGTTTGCTCTTTTGATGTCACTCCCGAAAAGATATCGCTTCCCGGTAGTGACGATTCTTACGGCCAACTGTCAGCTACGCTTTCTGAGCCTTACGTCATCACTGAAGAGGGAATCTATGTTGGTTACAGTCTTACTGTTCCTGCAGCAGAAAAAGGAAAGCCCCTTTCCAATAAGCAGCAGAATCCTTTGCTCCTTTCTTCTTGCAGTAATCCTAACTCACTCTATCTCCGCGCTTCTAAAGATTTCCTCAAGTGGATGGCCTACAACAGCAAACTCAATGCTGCTGCGATGATTTATGTCACTCTTGAAGGGGAAATTCCTGAATATAGTGTTGGGCTCACCTCTCTTGCATCTGCTTACGCACCGGTAGATAAGGAGTTTAATATCCATGCCGTAATCACAACCCCGGGAGCAAAAGACGTGTCCTCAATAGGATATACCTACACTATCGGTGGTAATAGCTTTGATCGCACTCTTGAATTCGACACTCCAATTGCCTCGGATTTTATCAATTCTACCTCCGTCGATCTTCCGATATCACCGGTCGCTGAACTCGGTGAATATTCCTTGGATCTGACAATCAATAAGGTCAATGGGATGGATAATGCGAATTCCAAGTCTTCTGCTTCCTGTGAGCTGACAGTGCTTCCATTTGTGCCAAAGCATCGTCCTATGCTTGAAGAATTCACCGGGACTTGGTGTGGCTGGTGTACTCGTGGTTTCATTGCTCTCGAAAAGCTTAATGAGCTCTATGGCGACGATGTGGTGCTCGCTGCTTATCATGATGGAGATTCAATGCAGGCATCCGGTTTCCCCGTAGATGATGTGGAAAGTTTAGGGTTCCCCTCTTCTATGCTTAACCGCGGTCCTGCAATGGATCCATATTATGCGAATTCCAACATCGACTTTGGAATGAAGGATGCAGTGAAAGCCTCCATTGATACCACCGTTCCCGCCGACATTCAGGTAAGGGCTTTATGGGGAGATGAAGACAAGACTGTAATTAAGATTCAATCTACAGCTACTTTTTTTGTAGATAAGCAGGATGCCGGTTACAAAGTTGGATATCTTCTTATCAATAATGGTCTTCGTGGTTCAGGAACTGGATGGATTCAGTCAAACTATTATTCAAGCCAAGCAGGCCAGTATGACGGAACAGATCTTGAGATTCTGACTACATGGCCATCTAAAGTCCCCGGTCTGGTATTCAATGATGTGGTAGTAGATACTGAGGGTATGATGGGAGTGGATGGTGCAGTCCCCTCTGATATTGTATATAATCAACCTTACTCATCAGAATTCTCCTACGACATTGCGTCAAACGACGTAATTCAGGATAAGGATAGTCTTTATGTAGCAGCCTTCATCATTAATCCCAACGGCACCATACTCAACTCTAACAAGGCAAAGGTAGATGGCTTCGCGGCTGTCAACTCTTTCGATGCCAACGTAGAGGAAGTTTCAGTTGAATATTTCAACCTTTCCGGTTGTCGCGTTGCATACCCGGATCAGGGTGTCTTTGTAAAAGTCTCCAAGATGTCTGACGGCTCCCGACGCACATCCAAAATCATCCTCCCTTAACTCTCCGCACTCCGCTCTCCGCTCTGTTACTACCTTCTTCCCCAAAGCAACTTCTCCCGTAGCGATGCCGCAAAAGTGTCGTCATGCGGTGATAGCAATTTGACTACGTAGGGTGCAGCCTTAAGCTCAAGGCTGTGCCCTTCTTTCATTGTAACGCTATAGCCATCCACACTGAGTCGGTATGATCCTGTACGTGACGACATTTCAAGCCGAAGCACCGAACTGCCGGATATTACAATGGGTCGGAGAGTCAGTGAATGTGGCGATACGGGCGAGAGCACCATGCAGTCGAGCTCTGGTTGAAGGATTGGGCCCCCTACAGATAGATTGTATGCTGTGCTCCCCGTCGCGGTAGACACAATCAGTCCATCTGCCCGATAGTCTGCGAGAAAAAAACCATCCAATTCCACGTTCACATTGATCATCGAGGCAGAGTCATCTCTAAGTATTGCTATCTCGTTGAGGGCACAACATAAGAAATCATCAGGAATCCCTTTACCCGACACTTCTATAAGCTTTCTGGGTTCGATCTTCAACATCTTTTTCTTTATGCCGTCAAGAAGCAGAGGTGTGTCGTCGAGTGAAAAATGTGCAAGATAGCCCAAATTCCCGGTATTCACTCCCGCTATTGGTATTTCCGTGTTATTAAGCCGGCGTGCTGTGCGCAGGAATGTGCCGTCGCCCCCAAAACTGATTGCCACGTCCGCTTCCGGGATTCCGGAGAAGACCGGAGGAATGAAATCCGGGTTCTCACCGAAACGTGAGAGATAGGCAGCAAACTTCTCATGACACAAAAGGCCGAAGCCACGCATGCGGGCTTCGGCCATAAAATTCATTATCCCGGTCAGGTTCTGGTCTTGACGGGATTTTCCATACAGAGCTAATGTCTTGCGTCTCATATTTATAGTTCTATACGTTAAGCAGCATCTGCACTTCCAGCAGTCTTTCGGCGGCTATCATCGAATCTGTATAATGATTCCCCTCCGCCTCGGCAATCTCATAGCCGTATCTTTCCAGGTTGTGGATGGCCGGCGTAGGATCATCACAGCGGAGTCTCAGCGTCACGCGGATATGCATTTGGTCGGCGGGCTGCGTAAGAAGGTCCACGACAGGGGCACCGGCATCTTCGCAGGCATGCGTAAGGATGCTGGCACTATAGTCGGCAGGTGAGCATTCAAGCGTCACCAGGCTGCAGTCGTCGCGCTGTATGAGTGTCTCTTGTGTCGTCAATGTTATTTTGTTTTGGAGTTTTCAATGTTTTTCATTAACTTTGCCTTATAGATAAACAAATATTATGCCGAATTTGGCTGAATTGCCTGTTTTATGCATAATATTGATGTTTTCTATCGTTGTTTTATATAATTATAACAATAGAAAAGGAAAAATGACAAGACTAAGTGTCAATATCAATAAAGTGGCTACCATCCGCAACGCACGTGGCGAGAATAACCCCGATCTTGTCCGTTTCGCACTCGCTTGCGAAGAAGCCGGTGCCGACGGGATAACGGTGCATCCTCGCCCCGATGAGCGCCACATTCGTCGTGCTGATGTCCCCCTTCTAAAGGAGGCTATTGCCACAGAACTGAATATCGAAGGATATCCTTCGGAAGATTTTATCAACCTTGTGATAGCCACAAAGCCTGCCCAAGTCACCCTTGTGCCCGACGCGCCCGGACAGCTTACCTCCAACCATGGTTGGGATGTCATGTCTTACTCTGATAAGCTTACTCCGATAATCAAGAGGTTCAAGGATGCGGGCATACGTGTATCCTTGTTTGTCGATCCCGATTCCAATCAGGTGCTTGAAGCCAAATTAGCCGGGGCTGACCGCGTGGAACTCTACACCAAGGCATATGCCGACAATTATTCCAAGAATCGTGAGCGGGCAATATCCCCATTCGTCGACGCCGCAACCGTAGCTAAGGTATGTGGAATCGGACTCAATGCGGGCCATGACTTGAGCCTTGAAAACCTCAGCTATTTCCACGAGATGATTCCATGGCTCGATGAAGTCAGCATTGGCCACGCCCTCATCTGCGATGCACTGTATCTTGGCATCGATGCCACCGTCAAAGCCTACCTCAATTGCCTCAAATGATCAATTGTTGAATATACATGATTTATTATGATGCATCATGATAAATCATGAAGTATCATAAAATTATAATTTGTAACACTCAAACTCCAAATATGGAAACCCTCAGCCTCTGGTCGCTCGTCATGGACGGCGGCTACATCATGATTCCTCTCGCCCTGATGCTGATAGTCAGCATCTATATCTTCGTGGAGCGTTGTCTGGCCATCTCCCGTGCAAGTAAGGAAGATAGCTCTTTCATGCAGCGTATTCGCGATTATGTGCACGAAGGCGACCTTGAAAGTGCTCGCCAGCTCTGCAAGAAGACTGACACCCCTTATGCCCGTCTGATTCTCAAAGGTGTCACTCGTATCGGCCGTCCGATGCAAGATGTGCTTGTAGCTATTGAGAACACCGGAAATATTGAGGTGGCTAAGCTGGGTAAAGGATTCACTTGGCTTTCTACTACGGCTGCCGGAGCTCCAATGCTTGGTTTCCTCGGCACTGTCACTGGTATGATCGAAGCTTTCTATGCCCTCGCTATGGCTGGTACAGGTGCTAATATAATCGTCCTCTCAAGCGGTATTTATCAAGCTCTTGTCACTACCGTGGCAGGTCTTATCGTCGGCATCGTCGCCCTTTTCGCCTACAACTTCCTTGTCTCGCGTGTCAATCGCGTGATGACCGGTATGGAGACAAAGACCATGGAATTCATGGATCTCCTCAACGAGCCCGCCGCCTGACATTATACTACGCACCACGCACCACGCACCGCGTACCACGCACTACGCACCACGCACAGCGCACCACGCCCTACGCCCCGCGCACTACGCCCGACGCATTAACGCAAAATAGATTGCACGCAATCGCTGATTCCAGAGTCTCGACTCATTCTCC
>JAIDSL010000067.1 GCA_029061255.1 Muribaculaceae bacterium | reverse complement strand
AAGCCGGGCATGCGAGATACGGTGACAAAACAATATTCGAAGGTTTCAATTGGATGGTTAAGCGTGGAGAATGTTGGGCTTTGAGAGGTCCAAATGGATCCGGCAAATCCTTGCTTTTGAGTATGGTTTGTGCCGACAATCCACAAGGATATGCTAATGATATCACACTTTTTGATCGGAAAAGAGGCACGGGAGAGAGTATCTGGGAAATAAAGGATGCTATAGGGTATGTTTGTCCTGAGATGCAGTTGTATTTCAAGTCAAACGATTCAATAAGGGAGATAATCATTCAGGGGATGCGCAATTCGCTTAACCGCTATAGAAAATCTTCTCCGGAAGAGCAGGAAGTTGCTGATGCCTGGATGAAAGTGTTGGATATCAGTCATCTCGCAGAAAGAAAGTTCTCGGAATTGTCATCGGGAGAACAGCGAATAGTAATACTTTCGAGGGCGCTTGCGAAGCAGCCGGAGCTGTTGGTGCTTGACGAGCCGTTGCATGGGCTTGACCCGGATTATAAAAGAAGGATTAAAAGGATTATATGCGAGCTGATTGAAAAGAATGGGTCATCTTTGATATATGTGTCGCATTATGAGACTGAAGTTCCGGAGTGTGTGACGCAATTTAAGGAAATGGGTGGGTAGTAAGGTCTTGACGTTGGTGGGAGGCTGGGAAGCCTCCCTTCCATAGGGGACGCACGAGCCGTGCGTCCCTACAAGACAGGTGGGGAATTTAGTTGGTTTCTTCTTTTGGAGTGTCTTTGGAGAGCCAGAAAGCAATGGGAATTGTGAAATAGCTGGCTACATCCTTTCCGTTATTCTTACCGGGAATCCATTTTGGCATGGCTCGGACAAGTCTCATGGCCTCCTTGTCGAGTTCGGGCGATACTCCTTTTAAAATTTCGGGGTGAGTGACAGCTCCGTCAGCTTCTATTATGAACTTAATGATCACACGCCCTTGAATGCCTGCTTTCTCCGCCTCTTTCGGATACTCTACGTGATTGCTGAGCCATTCCATCAAGGCTTTCATTCCTCCGGGAAATTCAGCCTGAGTCTCCACCGCCACAAATACGTCTCTTTCCTTTGAAGTCTCATCAGGAACTGCAGCAATTGCTTCTACCGGGTTTGATGCTGATGTCTCAGCAATTGATTTAAGAACTCCTGCTACTGCCGGGATGGAAGTCACTGCGATCCCTGCGCCTATGGCAGGAATCAAAGCAAGCGCGAACAATCTTCGCTGCAACGATGTTTTTTTCTTGTACATCATAGTTACACGTTTTTGAAGTTTACTGTGATTTAGGCTGTTGGCAATCGATTGGTACCCGTAGCCGGCAGCCTTTTTTAATAATAGCATTTGATATTCTTTTGCATCAACTCCTGAATCGATGACAAACTCATCTGCCTGATATTCATGAATAGCCCTTAGTTGCTCCCTCATCGCCCATGCAGCAGGATTATACCATTGCAAGCAGATAGCAGCGTAGGCAATCAAAAGATCTGCCCAATGATAAAGTTTCATATGAGCATATTCGTGAATCAGAATCATGTCACCTTCCCCGCCATAATCGGATCTTCTCATCACTATAGAATGCCCCCAACAGAAGGGTGAGGATTTGTAGGAATCATCCACAAGAATCAGATTGAAGTTTTCGAACTCCTTTCTTTCTCCCTTGTCAATGATTTTCCAAAGCATGACCACACCGAAGAAATAGTAGGCTGCAGCAATAATCAATCCAACTAAATAGATAATATAAAGAATAGTTATAAAATCTATTGAACGTAGTAACGCAACAGGGTCTTTTCCAGCGACAATTTCATTTGTGACTCCATCAATTTCTATATCTGAAACTCCGGATGGTAAATCGGGAGTGCGGAATATCACTGAGAGAATTACAATGGGGAGTATGAATGCAACGGCATAGATGAGCAGTAGCATGGTTCTATTGACTTTCTGTTGGCGTTGCCCTGCCAATAATAGACGATACGCAAGAAAGCAGAAACCAAGAATAATGGAAGAAATGAGAGAGTAGGAGAGTATCATGGGTTGTCCGTATTAGATTGATTTCCTTTGGAGTTCTTCTGTTCTATAATCTTAAGTATTTCCTTAACTTCATCAACACTTATCTTCTCCTCTTCAATAAGTGAAGATATAGCGACCCTGTAGGAGTTGCCGAAAAAGTTTCGGATTACATCTCCGAGCGATCTGGATCTGAATTCACTGCGATTCGCAGTGGCATAGAATCTATGTGAATTACCAAGCACTTCATGCCCGACGTATCCCTTGCCCTCAAGAATCCTGATGGTGGTAGACACTGTGTTGAAATGAGGTTTGGGATCAGGGAAAAGATCTACCATTTCGCGAATGAACAGGGGACCACGCTCCCAGAGCATATTCATCAATTCTGTCTCTTTCTCGGTTAGAAGCTGTTTTTTTCTTCCGGCTTTCATATTGGGTTGGTTTAGGTGTTTAAGGTCTTTAAGGACTTTTAGGTCTTTAAGGACTCTTGTGAGATCTTGTTTTACGGATGCAAAGATATAACTAATTTATTAGATATGCAACTAATTTATTAGTTTTTTTGAAATTTTTTGCCAAAACTCACACAGTGTACGCAAAGGAGTAGAAAAACAAGGAGGATATAGCTTAGCATGCGTTTAATTTTTGTGTTAATTTGATAGGAAATATTGTGCAAATGAAAAAAATATCATATTTTTGCAGTGAAAATATAAAAATCACAAGCTAATTAATATCTTAACTAATTTCACTTATGAAGAAATATACTTTAGGTTTTATGATGTTCTTGTTGGGGGCTTATACTGCTTCAGCAAGACAGATAACGCCCGATGAAGCTATGTCGGTAGCATCTGATTTTATGAGCTCATCGGAGTTGAAGAGTTCGAAGGCTTCAAATTCAGCGCTTCATATAATGAAGGCGCCGGGATTGGATGCTAACGCAGGTGTGAGTCCGTATTACATCTTTAATTGTGGAGAGAACGATGGATTTGTCATCATTTCGGGTGATGATCGGGCTCCGAAGGTACTCGGTTATTCTGATAAGGGCAGCTTTGATCGGGAGAATTTGCCGCTGCAGATGAAAGATCTGATGGAGCAATGGGCAAAACAGATGGGGGAGCTTCCGAAGACGGCTTCTCAGCATGTATCGTGGAGAAACAAATCTAAGACGAGATCTGGAGAAGTAATACTGATGAAGACGGCAGAATGGGGACAATTCGCCCCTTTCAATGATCTTTGTCCAGAGATTGACGGTCAAAAGTCACCAGCCGGTTGTGTAGCTACTGCTCTTGCCATAGTTATGAAATATCATAATTGGCCTGATTATACTCGCGGTGGTATTCAAATGGATTTTTATTATCCTGATCTCAGTTTCAATTTCGATAACTACAATATAAATTGGTCGGCTCTTGATGATCCTACACATACGAATTTTGATGAGGAGGTGTCAAAACTTGTTTATAGCGTTGGTGTGGCTGCTCCTATGATATATGGTGAAACTGAAAGTAGTGCGGAAGTATGGCCTTTGGGGCACAAACTGATTGAACTCTATGCTTATGCTAAAGGTTGCCAATTTATCGAACGTAAATCTTATAACGATGAAATTTGGAATTCTATCCTAAGGCAACAACTTGAGGAGGTTGGGCCTGTGGTTTATAGTGGAAATGGCACCAACGGTCATTGTTTCGTAATAGACGGTTTTGATGCAGATGGTCGTTATCACGTTAACTGGGGATGGAACGGTGATTATAATGGTTATTATTCTCTTGATTTCTCTGACGTTGGAGGTATGTCTTTTGGTGATTTTCAAGGAATGATAATCAATATTAGACCTGATTATGAACGTAAAGAATATTCAAAATCTTTTATTACAGATGCAGATGTATATTTAGGAGGTCTTGACGGAGCGCAAGAGACAAATATATGGAATTTCTCATCTTCAGAAATAATTCCAGGGGAAGAAATTACTTTCAAAATGCCGTTTCTGACATTTAATAACCATAAGGGTTATTATAAATTTGCCGTGGTAGACGACAACGATCAAATTATTCAGCTGGTTGATGGCATTAGCTATTGGAACAATGACTTTGGAAATAATTGCCCTTATCCCGGAAGCGATCCCATTTTTGCAGAAGCCGTTTTTCCAGAGTTGAAAGACGGTCAACGTTATCAGCTTGTTAGCCAAGAAACAGAAATGGATGAAAACTACCATCTCATTCCGGATATTCCTTCCAACGACCCCAAAGACTATAAGATTGTTTTAGGTGGTTTGAATCGTCATTCTTTCTTTTATGCTACAGGCAATACTTCTGAACTGGCAGAAGTCAATTTTCATATAGATGAGAAAGTGCCTGCACTATTTGAAATTCTTAACACGTCTCAAAAAGAATTTACTTATACTGCAATTAAAGGACATGCGTTGGGCGATAATATTATTATCCCACATAAAGGTGTGTCATTTGAAATTAACTGTACTGATAAAGATGGGATTCCACAAGAGCCAGTATTCGTTCAATATCAAGATGAAAACTGGTGTAACTTTAATATTTCTCTTTACAAGGACTACTACGATGTCTATGTAAAATATGATTACGATGGTGATTCTCGCAAAGATTCGAGTGTATCACCGGAATTAATAATTGAGCAGGAGGGACTTATATACAAAAAAGTTGAAGGCGGCGTTTCCCTGATTGGATATGATAATGTACCGGAAGCCGTCACAATTCCAGACATTATTATTTCTAACGGCCAAGAATATCCCATAATTTCTATAGAGCACGATGCACTTCTTTTTGCTCCCATCACAGAGTTGAATATTTTTGGATCTTATATTCAAAATATAGGATTGTGTGCTTTTGCCGGAATGGAACAACTCAAATCAGTTTACATTAAAAATAATTCAGGATTTAAAGATGCATATGTTCCATTTCTTCAGACTTCTGTAGACAATGTATATATGGATTCATTTATTGATCCAGATTTTGTAAATGCTATTATAGGAGTATCCCTTGCTTCTCCTACTTGGTCATTGACTAAGGAACAAAGTTATATTTATAAAGATAATATTAATTTCTATTTCAATAATGTCTTTAATCTTAATGATAAATTAGAGGATTATCTAGATATACTTTACGGGCTGGAATATTATAAGGAAAACAAGGATAAAATTTTTGAGTCTTTCTGCATTCCTGGGTTGGGAAGACAGCCTAAAGATATTGGAATCGATCAGATAGATCTTCCTATTCGCGAGATGTGGACTTATGCGATTGACAGGACAAATAGTTGCTTTAAGATTCAGCCTGAAATAGAGGAAATAAAGATTAAGAGTATACTTGTTAATGGTCAGACTGTAATGCCAGATGAAAGTTGTATTTATACAGTGCCATCTGTTCAAGATATGGAAGTTTCTGTGAATTATATACTACACGATCGTCAGGAAATGACAACTGTTTATGATGCTGCTTTCAATAATGCCTTGCCAAGCGTGGCAGGTGTGGATGGCATCTTCTCAGCTGAGTATAACTTTGATGTGTATGATCTCAACGGTGTGCTCTTCAAGAAGGATGCAGATCGCGAGAGTCTTAAGACCCTTACTCCGGGTATATATCTGATACGTCAGGGTGGTTCGACTAATAAGCTTGTCATCCGATGATGTAGGTATTTTATAGAATATGAAGAAGCGGGTTCCAATATGATTTGGAATCCGCTTCTTTTGTATTGATTATTGAGCTTTTGATGGGAGGCTGGGAAGCCTCCCTTCCATATTTGTGCTTCTGTGGGAGGCTGGAAAGCCTCCTTTCCATATAAATTATCCTTCCATGCCGCCGCCTTCGTAGCCGGAACCGTCCATTGGTTCTCCGTCTCCTCTCTTGTCGGGTTTGGCGTTCATGTTGCCGAAGGAGAATTTGACGGTGAGACGAACTGTACGTCCTCCGCGCCATCTCTCATTGTATTGAGTGTAGTCGGGGCCGTTGGTTGTGCTCTTGAAGCGGCGTGAGTCAAAGAGGTCGCGACAGTTGAGTGAGATGGACCATGGTCCAAAAGCCCTGCGGAATCCAAGGTCTACGCTCCATCCGCCCTGACGCGAACCCTGCGCCGACAGCATCTTGGAGTTATAGTTGCCGGTAGCCTGCATTGAGATGGACCAGGGAAGCTTGACGTTGGCCATCATCCTTGCGCTCCATGCGAAGCTGTTCTGTTTTTTTCCACTAAGTGGGATAAGATTTCCGCTTTCTGCAAGGAAGTCGTAGGTCCACGCGGAAATATGATTGTTATAGAGGTTAACTGTGGTGGTAAGATCAAGACGATTCCAGAATGAATTTTTAGACACTATCTCGCATCCGGAATTCACTTCGTCTGCCACGTTTGCCCAAGTGGAATACATCACGTCGCCATCAAGATAGCTAATACGGTTCATCATATCCGAAGTGGTACGTACGTAGGCAGAGAGTGACAGCATATGGAATGTCCAGCTTTTCAGATAATTCAGCTCGAATGAGTTCGAATACTGCGGCTGAAGTTCCGGATTGCCGTAGCTGACGTTGGTAGGATCAGAAATGTCATGGAATGAGTTGAGCTGTCCTCCCCATGGGCGGCGGATACGGCGCGTGTAGTTGATCTGCATTTCATTATCGTGCGGCAGGGAGTAGGAGAGGAAGAGACTCGGGAAGAGAGCGAAGTTATTCTTTTTGAAAGGGGCGACTTCAGCCTCGGTTTGTCCAAAGCCAAGAGAGCGAGCCTTGATCTGCCATGCCTCTGCGCGAAGACCGGCAGAAAAACTGAATTTCTGCACGTTGCCTCCTAAAGTGGCGTATAGAGCAGAGACATTGTTATTATAGATGAAGCGATTATATAATGCTTCGTTCTGAGTCATATCAGCTTCGGATGTCCCGGTATATGTATCGGTAGGGGTATCCTCATGGCTGTATCGTCCGTTGAACCCAGCTTCAAGTTTAAGCCATTCAGCTAGTTTGTTGGTATAATCCACTTTGGTCTCCCATGATGAAGTAGACATATCCATTGTCTGTTCTTGGTATTTCTTTTCTGCATGGTCAGGATAGTCGATTTCTTCAGCATACGACCTCCAGTTTGGTCCACCCCAATGATTGTAACCGGCTATTATATCAAGAGTATGATGGTCGTTCCACTTATGGGTGTAATTGAATTCAGCATGCATGCCACGATGGTCGCCTTTGTTTTTGGAATGATCATCGTTGATGAGCCAATTGCCGGGAATGTTTGAAGTATATAAAGTATTGGAACTGCTGTTGCTATGACCAAACATGCCGAAACCGTTGAGTCCTATATCATCCTTATCGGTGAGATGATATGTAAAACCAAGCCTGGCAAAGACGTTTCTTCCTCTGTTGGGGCTTTTACCTTCTGAGTTGGTGAAGAGCCCATTAGAATTGCCATCTTCATCAAGGAACTCACGATTCATTTTTGAGCCACCGGTATTCCGGCGCATCCTGAATCCAAGTCCTGCGAAAGCATCGACCTTAGAGGAGTTAAAGTTGATGTTAGCGCTTGCATTGCCACCACCGCGGGAGTTGGCACTGAGTTCGGCACTTCCGTAATAACCTGCCTTCCGATCCTTTTTCAGCACTATGTTGATGATTCCGGCAGTCCCTTCGGGGCTAAATTTTGCTGAAGGATTGGTGATGACCTCAATCCGATCGATTGTCTCAGCGGGAATCTGCTCAAGAATCTGGGCACGGTTGTCGGCGGTCAAACCGGATTCCTTACCGTTGATCCATACGGTGACAGATGAGTTACCACGAAGTGATACCTCTCCATCCTGATCTACTTCTACGGAGGGAATCGATTCGAGAAGTTCTGATGCGGACTGACCGGCGGCTGCTATGTTTGCATCAACGGAAAATACCTTTCTGTCGAGTTCGAAACGCATCTGGCTTCTGATACCTTCCACTGTCACTTCCTGAAGCATTTTTGAGTCTTCGGCAAGTTTGATTGCTCCTAAGTCGACGTTGCCTCCGGCTACAGTAGCCTCTCTTTCCTGAGGGACGCTTCCAAGGTCTGATATTCTTACAATATATTTTCCGTCTGCCACACCCTTAAGGGAAAAGACTCCGTTCTCATCGGTGTTAGTGCCTATAGGCAGAGGTTTGCCGGTCTTGGCATTGATCAACTGGATATTGACGAAATCCATTGGTTCGCCCGTCTGCTTGTTGAACACTTTTCCTGTAATGTTACCGTTGGCGAACGCGGTTATGGTTGCCATGCCAAGAAAGCATGGGATAAGAAACTTAAATTTCATTGTCGTTACCGTAGAAACTTTTAATCGTTTAGTTAGACGAGGAGATACGGAAGTTTTGACAATGGATGTGGAAGAAGGTTTAATTGGGATGAGAAATTTTATTAAAGCATCAATCCAGGGATATAGATTATAATAAAATCCCCCGGGCGGAGAGCCTGGGGGTATTAGGTATGCTTTTGGCGGGAGGCTGGGAAGCCTCCCATCCATAGATAGAACCTCCCTTCCATAGTTAGAAGGGGAGGAAGAGGGATTCGAGCCAGATTACAGCGATACCAGCGAGATAGCCGAGGAAGGCGAGCCATGTGATGCGCTTAGCATACCACATGAAGGGTATCTTCTCTATACCCATTGCCACGACTCCTGCTGCAGACCCGATGATGAGCATGCTTCCGCCAACACCGGCGCAGAATGTCAGCAGATGCCAGAAAAGACCGTCTTGTACGAAAAGTGAAGTATATGCAGGATCAGCAGATGCTGCTATGACAGCGTCGTTGGCAACAGGATACATTTCCATACATGCTGCCACCAGAGGCACATTGTCGACGATCGAAGACAGGATACCGATGATGCCATTGATTACATACACGTCATGGAACTGATCGTTGAGCCATGCGGCGAGCTCTCCGAGTATTCCAGCCTGGCTGAGAGCCGCCACAGCCATAAGGATACCCAAGAAGAAAAGAATAGTCGACATGTCGATGCTTCGAATCACCTGAGAAACTCGCCCTTCTATTTTGCCGTCAAGCTGATAGTGGCGAACGATGAGTTCGGTCAGGAGCCAAAGAACGCCAAGAGAGAAGAGGATTCCCATATATGGAGCAAGGTGGGTTGTGGCCTTGAATACGGGCACGAAAAGAAGTCCAGCTACTCCGCAGCAAAGAATAAGAATGGAAAGTTTAGGATGTTCGTCAGACATAACGTATCCTACACGTGGGTCTTGGCTGTTGAGAGGTTCCACTGATGTCTGTGGAATCAGACGGGATGCGAAGAAAACCGGGACGACAACTGAAACGAGTGAGGGGAGAAGAAGATTGACGATTAGGTTGACAGATGTCACATAGTTTTTCATCCAAAGCATAATAGTGGTGATATCACCGATGGGTGACCAAGCACCTCCGGCATTAGCGGCAAGCACAATCACGCATGAGAAGAGCCAACGTTCCTTGTAATTGCGCAACATACGCCGAAGTATCATCACCATAATGATAGTGGTGGTCATATTATCGAGCACACTCGAGAGGAAAAATGCAAAGAACGACATAATCCACATGAGTTTTCGCTTGTCGGATGCATGGATCTTGAGAAGAAGTATTCGGAATCCGCCATAGCGGTCGATAAGCTCAACAATCGTCATTGCTCCGATCAGGAATACGACTATCTCGCAAGTGTCGCCAAGAGCTTCAATCATCTCTGAAGAAATTGATGGGTCATGGCTTCCTACGGCATAAACGGCCCATAGAAGGGCACACATGATAAGGGCGAACGTAGCTTTGTTGACATGCAACACGTGTTCGCAGGCTATCAGCAGATAGCCAAGAATGAAGATTACTAACAGTGTGGTAATCATTGTCTTGAAATTAAAAACCTAAACTATGACGCCACAATTTGGCGCCTAACCTTGAAACACAATGTAAAATTAGTAAAAATATTTTGAATTGTGTTAAGTTTTGTTTAATTTTTTTATCTTATCAACACCTTTCCTTTTTTCGAGATTTTTAATCCAGGGGCAGCTGGGTCTTTTATCGGTCTGCCTGTCAAGTCATACCAAGAATCAAATGATGAATCGTATGCCTTTATGCTCTCAACAGACGTGTCTTCTCCGAAAGAACAGATGGTCTTCAGTGCAGGAGTAGCACGTCCGTCGAGGCTGTTGAAGAGGGGGGCGTTATACCATCCGCCAAGGTTAGTGCCATATGCGTTATATTCCATCCACCACCAGAAAAGACCGTCAACATTCTCAAACTTCTCAAGAGTTGCGACAAGATCTTTTGCAAACTTATCCTGACCTTCCTCGCTATAAGCCCATTTCCCGGAGAAGTCATGGGTGGTGCCGGGAACTTCCCATTTATATGAGTATCCGGTCTCAACTATCATGATGTTTTTCTCAGGATAATGAGTCTGAAGAGACGACAATGCTTTATCAAGCACATTCATATCGCCATGGAAATATGGATAGTAGCTAAGGCCGATGATGTCGTAGTCGACATCAAGTTTCTTTATTTGATCGTAGAAATTGGTCAGCACATCCACTTGCGACACTCTTTCGGTGTGCAACACTATTTTTGCCTCAGGACACACCTCCCGGCAAGCTTTTATGGCTTGATTGAGCAGTTTTCCAAATCGCTCCCAGTTGGCATCACTACCCATAAAGACCTTTTTTAGTGAAGAAGATGAAGCATCTTCGGCTCCCCATAGCATACCATAGCTTATCGCGTTGCCGGGCTGAATAAAGGCAGGAGTCACACCAAAATCTTTCAGGGTTAACAGAGTCTCTTTTGTGTAGTCGTAGATCTTTTCATACAATTGTTCATCCGAGAGGCCTTTCCATGCTTCAGGAGTCCACTGTTTGGCAGGGTCAGCCCAAGTGTCGGAGTAGTGGAAATCGAGCATTAGATTGAAGCCGTTGTCTACGATCCTCTTGCAAAGAGGAGTGATGTATTCGAGATCTTGGCAGGCATTGGGATCGTATTTTGAAGGATATTTGGTTTTATGGTCGGAGGGATTTACGAAAAGACGCACGCGCATGGCGTTCATCCCTTCTTCATGAAGCCAGGGGAGTAGATCTTCAATCTGCTTGCCATCCTGTGTCAAATAGTGGGCACCGGCTTTTTCATATTCCGGGAGAAGCGAAATGTCGCCTCCTACATATCTTTGGGCAGACATACAGAGGATAGAGAGGGTGAGAATAGCTGATGAAAGTATTTTTTTCATAGTTTGTTTTATTTTAAAGTTAAAGTAAACAGGAGTAGAGGGTCACGTCTTGAAAGCCATTCGGAGTGCGAAGCCAGTCGATACGGGTTCCTGTGGCTTTAAAGCCTGCTTTTTCGTAGGAGTGAATAGCGTGGCTATTGGTTTGGGCTATTGTCGCTGTAAGCTGATGGAGTCCGAGTCGATTGCGGCAAAACTCTTTGGCCGCTTCAAGCGCTTTTGTGGCTAATTCTTTTCCTCGAAATTCAGGAAGAATGTAGATGCCTGTGTCTGCCCGGAGATGTCGTGGCGAAATGTCGAAGAGGTCGAGTATTCCGACAGGAATCTTTCCAATTTCTATTATAAGGCGCAGTTGACCGCTACGAAAAGGGTCAGCGTCGTAGGTAAGTGCGTAATTTTGAAGTAGCTCGTGGCTAAGGGGTGCAAGATAATCTGAGTAAGCCCAGGCAGACTCATCTTTCTCGGCTTCATACATCATATCGGCATCTTCCGGCTCAATGGCACGTAGTTTTAATTCAAGATTCATAATTTAAGTTCGCAGGCTCACTTAAGGGTTAAGAGTTAAGAGTTAAGGGTTACTTGAAAATTGAATTTTTGATTATTTATAGGGAACTCGGTTGACAATTGAGCGGCCGAGGGTGAGCTCGTCGGTGTATTCAAGGTCGTTGCCGATGCTGACACCCCGGGCGAGCATACTGATCTCCACATCATAGGGAGCGAGCTTGCGCGATATATAGAAATTTGTAGTGTCTCCTTCCATTGTGGGGCTTAATGCAAGTATCACCTCAGAGATGCCTCCGGCAGCCACGCGATCTACAAGTGACTGTATCTCAAGGTCTGATGGAGAGACACCATCGAGCGGAGAAATCACACCTCCGAGAACGTGATACAACCCTTTATGTTCGCGAGTGGATTCCACAGTGAGGAGATCCTTGATGTTTTCCACTACGCATATTATTGAAGGGTCACGGCTACGGTCAGAGCATATTTCGCAAGTCTCGCTTTCAGATATGTTGTGGCAAACCTTGCAATATCGGATATTCTTCCGCATATTTATAATAGCCTCTCCGAGAGCTACAGATTCAGCCTCATCTTGCCGGAGAAGATGGAGGGCAAGACGGAGTGCTGTCTTCCTGCCAATACCGGGAAGTTTACCCAATTCGGCTACGGCATTGTCAAGTAATTGCGAATTATAACTGTTCATATTGCAAAATTAGTAATGATTTAGTAATTTTGCAAATAAATTGGTTGTGGAGTTGTGGGGTTGTGGGTTGTGGAGTTTAAAAATTTTGATTATGATAGAGTATATAAATGGAAAGATAGGGGAGCTTGAACCGACATTGGCAGTGTTGGAATGTGCCGGTGTCGGATATGGCATCAATATTACTTTGATAGACTATGCAAAGCTTCAGCAGCTGAGCCAGGTGAAGCTGTATGTGCATGAGTCAATAAGGGAAGACGCTCATGAGCTTTATGGTTTTATGACAAAGCAAAGCCGAGAACTTTTCCGGCAACTCATAGGCGTAAGTGGTGTTGGACCAAATACAGCTCGTCTTATTCTCTCGTCGATGACGGATGACCAGCTCATTGATGCAATTGCCAACGAGAAGCCGGCGGCTTTAAAAAGTGTCAAGGGTATTGGCGGAAAGACAGCACAGAGGATAATTGTAGACCTCAAGGATAAAATAAAAGCTACAGATATTGCGTTAATTTCAAGTACCCCCGTAGTCGGCGAAGCGTTTGATGATGCGGCGGCTGCCCTTATAATGCTTGGTTTCAATCCGCAAGCAAGCCGCACCGCGCTCAAGAAACTCTTTACCGAAAATCCGAACCTCACTACAGAAAAGGCTATAAAGCTTGCACTTACAATGCTTTGACTATTCTGCGCTGAGACTTGGAAGGGTCGAAGATATAATTGAACGACAATAACTTGAGTAAGCGCAGTTTCTACATAACAAGGATTCGCCTGGTGTCTGCACTCATAGCAGTGCTGGCACTGACGTTCGCATCCTTCTCTCAGTATACAAAGTCGACACTTGACCCGCCGCCTCCGCCTCCGGTTCCAGACACCACCATTACGGGAGGAGACTCTGTAAAAACCATCTTTCCAGTAAAGCCTACAGTTCAAATTACGACTGAGGATTTTAAGGGAGCAGAGTATCCGGCAGATCTGCGAGACCCAAGCAATATCACCACTCAACCTGTCTATGACCCGGAATTGGGAATGTATGTGCTCCACACCAGGATAGGGGAGAAGGATATAATCACGCCATTTATGATGAAAGCGGAAGACTATCATGATATGGTGAATCGTCAGGAGATGTATGATTATTTCCGCTCACAGAACTCTGCGAATTTTGAACAGAAGGGTAAGGAGGCATTCAATATACTTGATATGAATTTTGCGCTCGGACCGCTTGAGAAGGTATTCGGTCCCGGTGGCGTGCGCCTTACTACCCAAGGTTCGATTCAGATATCTGCAGGAATAAAGAGCAACAAAACTGACAACCCTGCTCTCTCGCTCAAGTCGAGAAGGAAGACATATTTCGACTTCAACCAGAAGATCCAAGCCACTATCAATGCTTCAGTCGGTGACAAGATGAAGTTTAACATGAACTACAATACCGACGCTACATTCAGCTTTGACTCCCAGAAGCTCAAGCTGCAATATGAAGGAAAAGAGGATGAGATAATCAAAAACATTGAAGCGGGCAATGTTAGCATGACCACCGGAAGCAGCCTTATCCGCGGAGGTACGGCTCTTTTTGGAGCAAAAGCCAAATTGCAGTTTGGCAAGCTGACCCTTACCGGTCTCCTTTCGCAACAGAACTCGGAATCAAAGACCATTTCGACCCAGGGAGGTGTGCAAAGCACAGATTTCGCCATCAGTGCAGCTGATTATGATGCTAACAGGCATTTCTTCCTGAGCCAATATTTCTATACGCACTATGATGAATTTTGCTCGAAGCTGCCATACGTGTCTTCAGGCATCAACATAACTCGCATAGAGGTGTGGATCACCAATAAGACCCAGAAATTTGACGAGAGCCGCAACTTCGTGGCTTTCATGGACCTTGGTGAAAACACTCGTCTTGCAACCGACTATTGGACCCCTGATTATACTATACCCGTTCCGTCGAATTCAAGCAACAACCTTCTACAAGTGATAAAGAGCGAGTATCCTCAAGCGCGTAACATCAATATGGTGACTGAGGTTTTGAAGCCACTCAATGCATATGGGATTGAAGGAGGCAAGGACTTCGAGAAGGTAGAAAGTGCGCGTCTTCTAAACTCAAGTGAATACACCCTTAACTCCGCGCTTGGATACATATCACTCAAACAGGCCCTTAATACAGATGAAGTCCTTGCGGTGGCATTTGAATATACTTTCAACGGCAAAGTGTATCAAGTGGGGGAATTTTCAGGTGACGTCACATCTACGGAGAATGCCCTTTTCCTTAAGATGCTCAGGGGCACCACTGTCTCTCCGCAACTCCCTATGTGGCAGCTTATGATGAAAAACGTCTATAGCCTTGGAGCTTACCAGATTCAAAAAAACAACTTCAAGTTTAATGTCAAGTTCCTCAGCGATTCCACCGGTATCGAGATCCCCTATCTTCCGGTAGGCACAATTTCCAATAAACCCCTCATCCAGGTGATGGGACTTGACCGTATCGACTCTAATGGAGAGTCGGTAAGCGACGGTATATTCGACTTCATAGAGGGTTATACAATCCAGACATCAAACGGAAAGGTAATCTTCCCTGTGGCAGAGCCTTTCGGCTCGAATCTAAGGAAACAAATAGGGAATGATGCGCTTGCCGACCGCTATGTGTATCAAGAACTTTATGATTCAACTCTTGTAGTGGCCAAGCAGTTTGCCGACAAGAATAAATTTACAATGTATGGGCAGTATACCTCCGGAAGAGGAAGCCAAATTAATCTTGGTGCGATGAACGTGCCGAGAGGATCTGTTGTGGTGACTGCCGGTGGAGCTGTATTGACAGAAAACAGTGACTATACCGTAGACTATTCGATGGGTATTGTCACCATAACTAATCAAAGCATCATTGATTCAGGAACCAATGTCAGCGTCTCGCTTGAAAACCAATCGATGTTTTCCATGCAGCGCAAGACGCTCATGGGCCTGGATGCACAGTACCGTTTCAATAAGGACTTGACGGTAGGAGGAACGTTTCTTCATTTCGGTGAAAAGTCGCTTACAGAGAAAGTCGGAATAGGAGAGGAGATCATCAACAATACGATGTTTGGTGCCAATATCAGCTACAACAAACAATTCATGTGGCTTACCAACCTTATAAACAAGGTGCCAACCATCAATGCCACAGCACCATCGACATTTAACCTGACTGCAGAATATGCACAGCTTGTTCCCTCCAAGCAGAAGACAGGTACTAATCAGGGCAGCTCATATGTAGATGATTTCGAGACCTCGCAGACCGGTGTTGACCTTCGGAACCCTTACAGTTGGTCGCTTGCGTCAGTGCCACAAGATAATTCTTCAGATGCCCTTTTCCCTGAGGCATCATTGAGCAATAATCCTGATTACGGAAAAAACCGTGCACTCTTGGCGTGGAACTATATAGACCGAATCTTCACGCAGAAAAACAGCTCAATGCTCCCCGGCTATCTGAAGAGCGATCTCCATCAGTTATCCAATCCTTATGTAAGGGAAGTCAAGGTGAGGGAAATCTATCCAGGTCGAGAGACCAATTACGGAGACGCCAACTATATCCAGACACTGAACCTCTCTTTCTATCCGAAAGAGCGAGGTCCTTACAATACAGACGCTGAGAATATTGACAGCGATGGCTCACTTCTTAACCCGGAGAAGAGGTGGGGTGGCATCATGAGAAAGATTGAGAACTCCAATTTTGAGACTTCAAATGTGGAGTATATACAGTTCTGGCTTCTTGATCCATTCCTCGACGAGGATGCACCTTCCAATCCCGGAGGAGACCTCTATTTCAATTTCGGAGAGATTTCAGAAGATATCCTGAAGGATGGAATGAAGAGCTATGAGAACGGTCTGCCGGTGGATGGCAACAATGACTTCATAGAAGAGACAGTATGGGGAAAAGTGTCGAAGCAGAACTCGCTGACTTATGCCTTTGAGAATGCACCGGATGCCCGTCTGATTCAGGATGTGGGCCTTGACGGTATTCCTACTGAAGAGGAATTCGTATTCCCGACGTATGCGGATTTCGTGGAAAAGCTGCGCAATAGACTCTCGGGAGAAACAATAGCCCAAATGCAGGATGACCCGATGTCGGTGTTCAATGACCCTGCCGGCGACAACTATCATTTCTTCCGCTCTGACTATTATGATGCACAGCATACTTCGATTCTCGACCGCTATAAGCATTATAATGGAGTGGAGGGCAACTCACTCTCGCCAGACCAGAGCCCGAATCCCCAGTATCAGTCAAGCCGTGCGGTGCCGGATGTGGAGGATATCAATCAAGACAATACGCTTAATGAATACGAGCGATATTTCCAGTATCGAGTGTCAATCCGCCCGGAAGATCTTGTGGTGGGGAAAAACTTCGTGACCGACCGACAGGAGACTATGGTGCCTACTCTTGAAGGGCAAAAACCGGCGATTTGGTATCAGTTTAAGATTCCATTGACAAGTCCGGAAAAAGTAGTCGGAGGAATAAATGATTTCTCCACGATACGCTTTGCGCGAATCTTTATGACTGGGTTCTCGGAAGTGACTCATCTTCGTTTCGGGTCGCTTGAACTCGTCAGGGGAGAATGGCGAGACTATAAGTTTAATTTAAATTCCCGTAATGACTCTCCGGCGGAGGGTGAGCTTGACATGAGTGTCGTGAACATCGAAGAGAACTCTCATCGATCACCGGTCAATTATATCCTGCCACCGGGCGTAACCCGTATTCAGGATTCAAGCAGCGCTGCGGCTACTCAGCTTAATGAGCAATCGCTTCAGTTGAAGTTATCCGGACTCCAACCGGGCGATGCCAGGGGTATCTACAAAAATACCCAACTTGACCTCCGAATCTACAAGCGTCTGCAGATGTGGGTTCACGCAGAGGCTGAGGTAGCCGACCGCACTAATTTGAAAGATGGTGACCTCGCCATCTTCATCCGCGTTGGCTCAGACGTGAAAAATAACTATTATGAATATGAGATTCCTCTCGACGTAACACCTCCGAGCTCACAATACAACAATTATTCTTCTGCTGACAGATGGATAGTCTGGCCAAAGAACAACTTCCTTGATCTTCCGTTTGACCTTTTCACATCCACTAAGACTGAGCGCAACCGTGCGATGTCGGAAGGGCAGGAAGGTGTCGGATATATACATCTATATTCGGTGCGCGATCCCAATAATCAGCGTAACACAGTCTCGGTGCTTGGTAACCCTTCACTCAGCGATGTTCGCACGATGCTCATTGGAGTCAGAAACAAGTCAAACACCGTGAAGGATGGCACGATATGGGTCAACGAACTTAAGGTGACAGATTTCAATCAAGAAGGTGGTTGGGCAGCAAAGGTCAATGCTAATCTCGGTGTGTCAGATTTGGCAACTGTCAACTTCTCCATGCATAAGGAGACAGCAGGCTTTGGCAGTGTTGACCAGGGGCTCTCTGCGCGACGCCTTGACAATTACGACCAATATAACTTCTCAATCCAAGGAAATCTTGGAAAACTCGTTCCGGAGAAAGTGAAGCTTGCTGCGCCAGTGTATTATTCGCGCAGCAGTGAAACTACAACTCCCAAATACAATCCTCTTGACCAGGACATCCTTCTTAAGGATGCCCTCTCGGCTGCTACGACCAAAGCTGAAAAGGATTCTATCAAAAATTATGCAATCACGAAAAAGACTACGGAGTCTTTCTCGCTGTCAAATCTTAGATTCAACGTCACTTCCAAGAACGCGATGCCATGGGACCCCGCCAACTTTACAATTGCATTTAACTTCAATAAGCAGCGTAAACTTGATCCTACCACTGAGTATGAGAACACGGCGGATTATCGCGGTTCATTCCAATATTCTTATTCACCATATTTCAAGCCTTACAAACCCTTCTCAAAGCTTAATGGAAAGTCAAAATTCCAGAAATTCCTTAAGGACTGGCAGATCAACTGGCTATTCAACAACCTGACATTCTTCACAAGCATGTCGCGCCATTATTATGAGGAGCAGGTGAGATCAGAAGTTGATGCAGTCATGCAGCTCCCGGTGCAGGTCAGCAAGAACTTCCTTTGGGACCGTCAGCTCTCACTCAACTGGAACATCATTCAGTCGCTTACATTCTCATTCCAAAGCAACACCACAGCCCGAATTGAGGAGACATTAGGAGCGGTCAACAAAAAGCTTTTCCCGGATAAATACCGCGACTGGAAAGACACTGTGATCAACTCGATCAAGGGTCTTGGTACGCCTTGGAACTACAACCAGACATTTACCGGAAGCTATAAGGCTCCATTCAACAAGATTCCTTTCCTTGACTACCTTACCGGCAACTTGAGTTATACATCCACATATCAATGGGACCGTGGCACCCAAGTGCAAGGGATAGATATGGGGAACTCCATACGCAACCAGACCACTTGGAATGCCGATGCCCGGTTGAATTTCGAGACGCTTTACAATCACAGTAAGTTCCTTAAGGAAATAAACCAGCGATTCTCAGGACGGTCGGGAGGCAACAAGCGCAATATGCCTACCAATGGTGGCAAAAATAATAATGCGGTTGCCAAGAAAGCAGAAACCAAGGCAAAGCGTCTGGAAAAGAGTATCCAGCTTTCAGAAGACACCACAACTATCTTCAAACATAATCTCAAGACTAAGGATTTGGTGTTGACTGCTACCGTAAAAGGCAAGAGGTATGATTTGAAGACCAAGCCCATCGATGAGAATAGTGTAGAGATTCTCAATAAAGGGAAAGAGATTGTGAAGATTATTGCCAAAGAGAAGGTGAAGGAAGAGAAGAGAAGTTTTGGCACAGAGCTTCTCCAGCATGGTGTGCGTCTTCTTATGGCTCCGCGTAATATCTCGATGCGCTGGCGACAGAACCATTCGCTCAACCTTCCATTGTTCAGGCCTTCGGTTGGAGATGTATTTGGACAATCGAACGGCTACGGACCGATGAGTCCGGGTCTTGACTTCGCATTCGGTTTCTACGACGAGAGCTATGTGGATAAAGCCCTTGAGCGTGGTTGGCTCCTTACCGACGGCACGAGCACATCTCCGGCTATATGGAATAAAGGCGAGGAATTCAACTTCGAGCTGACATTGGAACCCATCAGGGGCTTGAAAATAACTTTGACTGAAAACCTTACAGACAACCGTACGAACCAGGTGCAGTTTATGTATAGCGGTATGCCTACATCACGCACGGGTAGCTATACACGCACTCACGTGGCCCTTAAGACTGCTCTTAAGTCTTATAAGGCTGAAAACGGGTATTATTCTGAGGCTTTCAACAAATTCCTTGAATATATACCGCAGGTGGCTGAAAGATACGAGAGAATTTATGATGGAATGCGATATCCGGAAGCCGGATTCCTGGAGGGTAATCCTCTGGGTGGAACGGTCTATAATCCGGAAGTGGGTAGTGTAAGCCGCACATCCAGCGATGTTCTCATCCCGGCATTCCTTGCTGCCTATAGCGGAACAGACGTGAAAAAGGTTACCCTTGACCTCTTCCCTGGACTTGCCTCGATGTTGCCTAACTGGAAGGTGACATACGATGGTTTTGTCAATCTCGGAAATATGAAGAAGTGGTTTAAGTCATTTACAGTGCAGCATGCCTACAATTGCACGTATTCTACCGGAAACTACACTTCATATCTGAATTGGATAGGAGTTGACGGCAATTATGGCTTTACACTCGACGAATCGACACAAAGCCCGATTCCTTCTTCACCGTATAATATATCATCGGTAGCCATCACCGAGAAGTTTAATCCTCTGATCGGATTCAATGCCACGCTCAACAATGATTTGAAAATGAATTTGCAATATACCGATAGCCGCACGCTCAACCTGAACCCACAAGCCGGACAGGTGGTGGAGACTTCTTCACGCCAGATCACGATTGGAGCAGGATATAAGATTGCAAACTTCAATAAGATTATTAAGATCGGCAGCAAACAAGGAGGCGTGAGCAATGATCTTTCAATAGATGTAGATTTGAATTTTGCCAACAACTCGAGCCTGATCCGGAGGATAGAGACTGCATATACTCAAGCCACACAGGGAACGCAATCGTTCTCTCTCAACTTCATGGCAAGTTATGTGCTAAGTCGCAGGATTACCTTGGCTGCATATTTCGATCATCAGGTCAATACCCCGCTTGTATCCTCAACAGCGTTCCCTACTTCAAACAGCAATTTCGGTGTGTCAATCAATATGTCGCTTGCTCGATAATCAACCCTACAAGCTTTGCATTTTGCCTGCATAATGGTTACAATAATAATGAAAATATGTTAATGAGTCTGAAAAATATGCCGAATTTTCAGTAAATAGTGCTACAATAT
>JAIDSL010000066.1:15378-20674 GCA_029061255.1 Muribaculaceae bacterium | reverse complement strand
CGATATGGGAAGTTTATTCAATAATACGAAAGAATTCCGCTCTACGCGGAGCAAAAGCCAATCAAAAGGCCAACGACTCGGCTGGGTGCATAAATCAGATTATGAGCCTTTAAGCCTTCGTAGCGTTTCTTCTCGTGGTGAGAAACTACACACTTACACTACCGGACCTTATTCCGTAAATAAGCTCGTCCCATGATATGACACCATACACACTCCGATTCATACAAATTGACAGAAAGAGGGATACGTCAAACGGAGATCCGGAGATAACGCATATTTATTCTTTCTTTGCAGAATCAAGCAAATACAAAAGCTTAATCAAGTATATTGCAAGAGCTGAAAAATACAATGATTGCTTCGCAATAAAATATTATTGCTCACGATGCAAGCACTCGGAATACAAATATTCGAGAGTGCTTGATTTATTTACGGCAGTTGAAACAAAACGAATTATGGAGACTTGCGCTTCAGTAATCCCTGACATTTTACGACAATACCCGAATTCATCTTTCGCATTCAATGGTTCTCGGACCTATGATAGGGCCAATTATATAGAAGGCCCACATAGGACACAACGATACAGAATATATACGGAATTGGTTCGAAGACTCTTCGGTGAAAAGATTTTTTATATCACTCATTTTGACGAATCAAGTTCATGTATTTTTATAAATCGGAAAGCTAATAATAATATAGATGCGGCTAAAACCCGGATATATGATATGTTCGCAAATATTTACCAAATAACAGTATAGATCAATCTTTACAATACAAACATCAAACAAAACAATGTAAACTTACCTCATGAGATTCTGAATATATCCGACGAGACTTTGTGCCTATGTGTGCAGACCATATATAAAGTTACCTTATACCGACAAGAATTTATGGCGTACCCATTGATATCAGAATATAGGGAGGCGATCCTCTCGGCGGAAGACAATTTCAATGAATTGTCTTCACTTCGGCCTGTGCTTGACAGTCATGGAGATCCGGTGATGTCGAGCGGGAACTTTGCTGTTGTTTTCAAGATGAAGGATGAGAACGACGGCAAACTATATGCCGTCAAGTGTTTCATCAAGGATCAGCAAGGGCGCGAAGAAAGCTATCGAAAGATTGCTGATGAATTGGAGACTGTATCATCTTCCTATATCTTGCCGTTGCGGTATCTGGAGAATGAGCTGTTCGTTGACTCTGCACAATGTGACCAAGAAGAGTTTCCAGTCGTGGTGATGGAATGGGTGGAAGGTGAGACTCTGGATGCCTACCTCAACCGTAATCTTGATGATAAGTACGAACTGGAGATGCTGAGCTACCGTTTCAACCGAATGGCAGCATGGCTTCTTGCCCAGTCATTCGCACATGGAGACCTTAAGCCTGATAACATCCTTATCCGTAAGGATGGTTCTCTCGTATTGGTTGACTATGACGGTATGTTCGTTCCTTCCATGAAGGGAGAGAAAGCACGGGAGATTGGTAGTCCCGACTATCGGAATCCATCACGGACAGATGCCGACTTTGATGAGCATATTGATGATTTTTCAATCTCCGTCATCGCGCTTTCGTTGAAAGCTATTGCACTTAATCCAGAATTAAAGTCTAGTACACATTCATCTGATTCATTGTTACTTTCTGAAAAAGATTATAGAGATCCGGGAAACTCAAACACGCTTAAGGATATTCAATGTTTGATGAATAATCCTGAATTATCATTATTGTTTGGTGCGTTCTCAATTGCTTTGGCTAATAATAGTCTATCTCTAATATCATATGATATTCTCTTGGCTAAAAAGCCCCAAATTAAGAAAATATCTCTAAAAAAAGAAAGTATCTTTGCTAAGTTAGGATTAATTGCCGAAAGGTCAGACAACGATTATGTTATTGACGAATATGGTGTCAAATATAGTAACGATGGAAGAAAACTACTTGGTATTTTAGATAGTTTTAATGAACAAGAATATTCAGTTAAACCTGGAACAGAGGAAATTCTAGAAAATGCTATTTCATTTAACAAAAGCTTGATTAAAATTAACCTTCCCTACTCCGTTACCACTATCGGGAACTATGCTTTTCAAGGTTGTACCTCACTTATCAATGTCAATATTTCAAACAATGTCAAACACATAGGCTATAATCCATTCAGAGGATGTCACCACATAAAAATCGAGATAATTAATCACCCTAAATATCAATTAACAAACAACTTATTAATTGATAGTACCGGAAAACTGATTTCTAATCTTAATCATTCTTCAAGTATAATTATACCTAAGTCTATAACTACAATTGGAGTTTCAGCTTTTGAATGGTGTGAATCACTGAAAACCGTGCATATTCCAGAAACTGTGGCTATAATAGCAAATAACGCTTTTTGTGGCTGTAGCATACTACAAAAACTATATATTCCAGATTCTGTTACTACCATTGGTAACCATTCATTTAGTGCATGCGATAGTTTAATGAAAGTTTATTTATCATCATCATTACAATCTATTGGGGATAATGCATTTGGATGGTGCAAATCTTTAAAGAGCTTATATATTCCAGCATCAGTTAAACTTATAGGTGCGAATCCATTTCGTTGTTGTCACAATCTTTCATTAAATATTTCACAAAAGTCTAAGTATAAAATGATTGAAAAATTGCTTGTTGATGAAGAAAATGGAACTCTTATTTCTTGCTTATCGAAGAAAGAACAGTTAACAATCTCGGACAAAATAAAAAATATAGGTTCAGCTGCATTTTTTGGATCTTACTTGTTAAAAGGAATTATACTCCCTCAATCTATTACCTGTATCAAACAAGAAACCTTTTCTTATTGTACTTCACTAAGGAATATTTATTTACCCGATTACGTATCTACTATAGGTGATTCAGCCTTTGAGTTTTGTGACCACCTAAAGAATATTCGAATTCCAAGTACTATAACTTTTATTGGAGACTATGCTTTTCAAGGATGTAACAGTTTAACAAAGATTTCTATTCCAGGCCGTACCGAATACAGTCTTTTTACATTTCCGGATACATGTGAGATCAGCTTTAAACATCAAGAATTACAAAATTGATTTACGATTATTATACTTTTGCTAATCATGGAATACCCACTAGTCTCAGAATATAGGGAGGCGATCCTCTCGGCGGAAGACAATTTCAATGAATTGTCTTCACTTCGGCCTGTGCTTGACAGTCATGGAGATCCGGTGATGTCGAGCGGGAACTTTGCTGTTGTTTTCAAGATGAAGGATGAGAACGACGGCAAACTATATGCCGTCAAGTGTTTCATCAAGGATCAGCAAGGGCGCGAAGAAAGCTATCGAAAGATTGCTGATGAATTGGAGACTGTATCATCTTCCTATATCTTGCCGTTGCGGTATCTGGAGAATGAGCTGTTCGTTGACTCTGCACAATGTGACCAAGAAGAGTTTCCAGTCGTGGTGATGGAATGGGTGGAAGGTGAGACTCTGGATGCCTACCTCAACCGTAATCTTGATGATAAGTACGAACTGGAGATGCTGAGCTACCGTTTCAACCGAATGGCAGCATGGCTTCTTGCCCAGCCATTCGCTCACGGAGATCTTAAGCCGGACAATATTCTTGTCCGCAAGGATGGTTCCCTTGTATTGGTGGACTATGACGGAATGTTCGTGCCGTCCATGAAAGGAGAGAAGGCTCGTGAGATTGGTAGTCCTGACTATCGGCATCCATCACGGACCGATGCAGACTTCGATGAGCATATTGATGATTTCTCCATTGCTGTCATTGCGCTTTCATTGAAAGCTATCGCACTCAATTCAGATTTGAAATCAATTGCGATAAACAGAGATACTCTTCTTTTCAGCGAGAAAGATCTATGTTCTCCACAGGAGTCTGAGACTCTGAAAGCTCTTAATAATCTTTCTTATGATTCAGATTTGGCTACTCTATTGGGTATATTCTATATTGCATTAGCAAAAAACAGTTTGGATAAGCTTTCTTTCAGATTGTTTATGACGAATAAGCCACAAGAGGCAGCCAAACGAAAAAGAAAATTTCCAAAGCCAATTGTAAAAATTGACACAACATGCTCTGATAAAGATATCTCAGAAGGTATAGCTGACGAATTTGGTGTCATTTACAGTGCTGACGGGAAACGCCTACTGAAATGTGGATCAAATTTAAAATTATCTGAATACAAAATTAAATCAGGAACAGAAGTTATTTGTATCAATGCTTTCAGGGACTGCGAGTCATTACAGTGCGTAATTATACCAAACTCGGTGACCTCTATAGGCATAGGCGCTTTCACCTTTTGCTTTTCGTTAAAGCATGTCACTATACCTGACACAGTGACTTTATTGGAAGGGAATCCATTCTGGTGTTGTCCTAATATTAAAATTCAATTGTCTAAAAAAAGTAAATTCAGTATAATTAATAATTTACTAATATCTATAAGTGGAGTAGTAGTATCATGTCTGAATAATTCAGAAAGTGTCATTCTACCCGCTTCGGTTACTTCAATTGGCAACCAGGCTTTCTGGTGGCATAAGTTGTTGCAAAGCGTTACGATTCCCGACTCAGTGACCTCAATTGGCAAAGAGGCTTTCTTATGGTGTATGTCGTTGAAAAAAGTCACAATACCAAACTCAGTGACCTCAATTGGTGATTGTGCTTTCGCATTGTGTGAGTCGTTGCAAAGCATCATTATACCAAACTCGGTGACCTCAATTGGTGATGGTGCCTTCTCATCGTGCAAGTCATTGCAGAATGTCACTTTACCAAATTCAGTAACCAAAATTGGTGATGGTGCCTTCTCATCGTGTAAGTCGTTGCAAAGCATAACTATATCAAACTCTGTAACTGCAATATGCAACGAGACTTTCAGCTGGTGCGAGTCGTTGGAAAGCGTCACCATACCAAATTCAGTAACCTCGATTGGCAACGAGTCTTTCCGTAGTTGTGAATCGTTGCAAAGCATTAATATACCAAACTTTGTTACTTCAATTGGCAAAGGTGCCTTCCTTGGTTGCAAGTCGTTGCATAGCATTCTAATTCCCTACTTCGTGACCTCAATTGGTGATGGAGCTTTCTCATCGTGCGAGTCGTTGCAGAGCGTCACTATACCAAACTCAGTGAATTCAATTGGTAATGAGGCTTTCAGCTGGTGTAAGTCATTGAAAAGCGTTAGTATACCAAATTCAGTGACTTCAATTGGTAACGAGGCTTTCAGCTGGTGTAAGTCATTGAAAAGCGTTAATATACCAAATTCGGTGACTTCAATTGGTGACGAGGCTTTCCGAAGTTGCGAGTCGTTGCAAAG
>JAIDSL010000066.1:0-15278 GCA_029061255.1 Muribaculaceae bacterium | reverse complement strand
TTGAAAAGCGTTAATATACCAAATTCGGTGACTTCAATTGGTGACGAGGCTTTCCGAAGTTGCGAGTCGTTGCAAAGTGTCACTTTGCCAAACTCGGTAACCTCTATTGGCAAAGAGGCTTTCCGAAGTTGCAAAGCATTGCAAAGCATCACTATACCAAATTCGGTGACTTCAATTGGTGACGAGGCTTTCCGAAGTTGCGAGTCGTTGCAAAGCATCACTATACCCCCCTTGCTAACTTCAATTGGCAAAGGTGCCTTCTGGTGTTGCAGGTCTTTGAAGAGTGTTTTAATTCCTGAATCTGTCACTACAATAGAGGACTATGCTTTCTCTTCGTGTTCGTCGTTACAATGCGTCACTCTACCAAACTCGGTAACCTCTATTGGCAAAGAGGCTTTTAGCTGGTGCAAGTCATTGAAAAGAGTTAGTATACCAAATTCAGTGACTTCAATTGGCAAAGAGGCTTTCTGGGGCTGTGAGTCATTGCAGAGCGTCGCTATCCCAAAATCGGTAAACACAATTGGCAGAGATGCTTTTCTGGGTTGCAATTTGTTACAGAGCGTTTCAATTCCAAAGACCGTAACAACAATAGAAGACGATGCATTCCCTTCTTCATGTAAAATTATACGTATATAAGTTTATGATTATTATAGAATCCAAACGAAAGAAAGTAGAGAATATTCTTAAGAAATACCCGGAGGCCATCATCGCGGATGTGACGAGTAATGCTAAGGATGGTCTTGTGAAGCTCAGTCCTTTCTACCCTCATGGTGGAATTCCTGTGCCCTTCAGCAATGGAGTGACAGCTGAGTGCGTTGAAGGGATATGGCAAGGCTTAAAAGTATTTGAGAACGAGGGTATTGACATGAATATGTTTCGTAACAATACCATGAAGAATATCAAGAGGACTGTCAGGACGCACGGAAGAGTGTTGGGGCATCAGAAAGGTGTGTATGGTTCGGAAATATTGGATTATGTGACCGCTAAACATCAGATTTATATACCTGCATTCAAATGGGTGCTTGAAAATAAGGTCGCTCATATAATAGAACGGCTTAAAAAAGCGTCTATAGATAAGACGATCGTCTTGCTCGATTACAATACATGCTGTGATGTGGACAGTACCACCAAACCGCTTTCGCATGCGTATCTGATCAAGGCGTTTGTTGAGGGTCTGTATCCGTATGGACCTAAGAAAGATGTAATAACCACTACCCCAACGCTTCCTTTGGAAGACTAAACATTCCGGCCATGGCAAAACGACATAACTATCTTTCATTTAAGGAGCTTCTTGATTACCACAACATCAGGAAACTCTATCATTTCACAGACCGCGAAAACCTTAAGTCAATCATTGACAACGGTGGTCTTTACTCATGGGCAGATTGCGAAGTTAAGAACATCAGCATCCCGAAACCGGGAGGTGGAGACCTTTCCAAATCACTTGACCGGCGCGATAATCTTCAGAATTATGTCCGAGTCAGCTTTACGACCGAGCATCCGATGATGTATATAGCGATGAACGACGGAAGAATCACCAACCCTGTCATACTGGAGATTGATCCGGAAGTGATATATGATTCCGAGACTAAGTTCGCAGACCGCAATGCCACGCGAAATGGTGCAAACGTCGGTGATTCGTTTGAAGATTTCAAGAAGATACATTTCACTTCTGTCAAGGCCCGAAAGCATTTTGACCTCGAACCGGAAGAGCAGCCTTTCTTTCAAGCGGAAGTGCTTGTTAAGAATTTTATTCCACTTGACAAAATATTAAATATCGACAACTTCGGCTTCAAGATTCCATCCGCAACGCAACAGATTCAAAGTAAGATTCCCTACACAGCACAGATTACAAGATCCACTCCTACCGCCTTCATCTTCCTGCTTGACCATTCAGTCAGCATGAGAAGGAAGACCATATTGAATGGTGAGGAAATGGAAATGTCGGAGGCCGTTGCGCGAATAGTCAACCGACAGATCAATGAACTCGTGTTGCGCTGCATCAAGTCAAATGAAGTAAGACATTACTTTGACATAGCAGTAATCGGGTATGGAGACAAGTCATACAGTGCCTGGAACGGAGCTCTTGAAGGACGGGATTTCGTTTCTCCGGAAGAACTGCGGGACAATCCGTATAAAAAGATTACTGTTAAAGAAGAGAAGAGGACCCGCAAGGGAACTGTCATTAAAGAGGTGGAGAAGGTGCAATGGATCGAGGCGAACCATTCCGGTTCATGGACTCACTTCCACACAGCCTTTGACCATGCAAAGCGACTTCTCGACAAGTGGATGGAGGAGCACCACGACAAGGACTGCTATCCTCCGACGATAATCCACATCACAGACGGTCAATACAACAGAGCTTCAAAGGATGAGGTTCAGCAGAAAGCAAATGAACTGAAGTCGATGTTCACCAATGATGGAAACGTACTCCTCTTCAATATCCATATCACTCCAAATGAGGAACCGGCCCTTACCTTCCCGAAATCGAAGGAAGAGTTAGGCGACAGCAGATATGCAAAAGACCTTTTTGATCTTTCAAGTCTGCTGCCACTCCGCTATAATGAAGAGATCTGCAAGATCAAGGATACCGATTCTTCCGCTCGACATTCCGCTATGGCAGTGAATGCCGACATGTCGATGCTGATAAAGCTAATGGATATAGGAACACCCACCAATATCAGTGCTTCAAAATGATAAAGACACGTTGCATAACATTAGGCAAGTTCGAAAAGAATGCCATAAACGAGGACGCTGTATGCGCCAGAAAAAACATGATCGCCGTTTCCGATGGAGCCGGAGGGGGCGGTCTGTTTGCTGACAGATGGTCAAAGTATCTGGTCAATCATCTACCGCATAATCCCATTACCACAGCAGAACAGTTGGACGAATGGATCGGATCAATATGGGAGACTTATTACAACAAGGCTGAAGAATCAGCGAAGAAGTTGGGAGGAATGGCTCTTGATAAGTTCTATGATGAGGGCTCTTTCGCAACGCTTGCAGCCGTCTGGAAACAGGACGACAGCACATGCCGATGGATGACGTATGGCGACAGCGTGGTATTTCATTATGACTACGCTATTAAGGAATTGACACATTCCTTCACATCGCTTGCCAATTTCAATAATGCCCCATATCTTATAAACTGCAAGGATGAATTGAATCCTGACGGTTTCCGCTGTGGGACGTTTCCTTTGAATAAGAATTCTATAGTCTTCATAGCCAGCGATGCCCTCTCCCACTATATCCTGATGATGTATGAACTGTCACGAAAAGAGGAATTCGTATCTGAAATCAAGAAAACTGTCTCTTCCAATTCCAAGAACAGCAATCTCATAGTCAAAGCCCAATCTTTACCGGGTATTCGATTCGAGAAAGAAGTAATTGACAAACTAAGAAAAGTAATATCTGATAAGTCAGTATTCTGTAAATGGCTTAGTTCATTATACAAGAAAGGTTTTATAGCCATGGATGACTATTCTTTGGCAGTGATGTATGAATAAATAGTTGTAAACGGATTGTGGTTTACAATTTTCCTCGCCAATTTACGTTTAAAAGAAAAATATGCACGGTGAAAATAGCGAACAAAAATCACCTCTTCCCATTCCGAACAGAGAAGTAAAGATTGTTCGAGCCAATGGTACTGCAAACGCGGAAGAGTAGGTATCGCCATCTGGTTAGAGGCTGAGATTCAATGGACCGCATATCAGTTGAATCTCTTAAAATTGTTAAATCTCCAAAAGTTGAATGATAATGATAACGGTTGAGACTTTTTCTTTAAATTTTCAATAGTGTGGATTTTTCTTTTTTAAAAGAATTTTTACCATACTTACAGAAACAATAGCAAACAAGTAGCTTAATATTTGTTTTCTCTCGTTGATAATTACATTTTTATCAGTATTTCCGACATTGGGAACACTTGGTTATATATGTATAGCCTTGGACGGGTATGCTTTAATTGATGCATATATAATGCATTAGTTAATATAGTGTTAGTCTGCAGTGAATTTACTATCTATTTTTCTCACAGTCTCTGGAATGTTTATGTTCCCACAATATGCTATAGCTATAGGAGTCTGTTCAGTGATATTAGATTTTGTAATGTTCATTTATTCGCTATTTGAGTAAAAATGTAATCAATTTAGAAATAAAATATTAGTGGTTTAGATTCTTAGCCACAGAAGGAAAACTGACAACCCGAATGGTGACTTTTGGTCACCATTCGTATTATTAATAAGGAATATCGGAATTATCGTTTTATGATTTTTTAGATTAGTTTTATGAATTGGTTTAAAGATTTTACTTTTGACATTGATATTATACTCTGGTGGCCACTTGTTTTTTTAGTCTTTGCAATAATAATTGGAGTATTTGGAGGACTATACTGTGGAATACAAACATTATACATAAAGGCACGAGAAACCAATTTTATTAACAAAATCAAAAAATTATCTGTAAAGGTATTTTATACCTTGCTCTGTCTTGTTGGTATTGTTATCTTCATAGCTTATACACTAGATAGATGTAGTGAATGTTTTAGATATGATATTAACACTACAAATTATGAACATCGTATTTAGTGGTAAGCATTAACAGATGTACACCTTATGAGGTTACAGTTAAGTTGTAATTTTGCATTTAAAAGTTACACCAACTGCAACCTCCAAAAGGTGTACTTCAGTTAATGCTTACAAAGTCGATGTGCATTTCTGTCAAATCGAAAAAGTTAGGTGAAGGACGAGTGGGGACGCGCACGGAGTGCGCTTACTACACTATGTGACGCTCGAAAAAGAGAGGATATCCACAATTGGTTGTTTACTTTCCGGACTTTCGTGGTATTAGATTATGGAGTGATTATCAACATACATTAATCTTTATACACCATCCACTATGTGCAAGAAAGCAATTCTTCCGACTGTTATGGAGTCCGAGCTTCTCGGCAGCGATATCGTAAACCTTATGTATGTATTCAACCGTTGGCTAAACGTGCTGAAGAAGTACGGAAAACTTGACTCCTCCAATATTACAGATGACTTCAGTACTATTTCAAGCGTGATTAGGAATCCGACTTACTCGAAAGCTATAAGGCAGGCGGTCTCACGTTGTCGGGATTACGCTATCGTTGAGTCAATAGACAAGGAAGTGCTCATCCGAAGCCTCAGGTATGCTCTCCGCCTGATACGTGCCTCTCATGAGAACCCTTTGATCAGAAAAGTGAGGAAACAATATGATGATCTTGGCATGACGGAAAAGTACAGCCACCTTTCTAAGAAGCTGGCCAATGAGAAGATCCGGAAAATCGGCAAGACAATCCTCTTTACGGATGAGCGAACGGATGATGTCTATACTACAAGGCTTGTGAGGCGATTCGTGGAGAAACGTGCGGCTCAGGCAGCCTATCGCATAGCACGAGAGAGGGATCTCGATTCCAACTGCTTCCGGCAGTCGGTCAGAAGGGCTGTGTCGTTCAGCATGTATAAGAAGAACTATGTAGACTACGATGTGAGCCTTCGAGTGCATGCCACACACTGGAAGGTACGCCATACGAATGACGGCAAGCCTCGTCTTGTAGCAAAAAGAGCATATAATACTTTTGAAGAGGCCATGGCAGCCTGCGAGCTGCATATGCTCAACAATCCGGACGACATTCGAGCCATAACCCCGTATATATGTGATTACTGCGGCAAGTGGCATATCGGACATGAGAGAGTTGCGGAATCCATACGCACTAAAGAAGAAGCTCCCGCCTACGATGCTTGCTGAGTCCGTAAATAAATATTCTACCGTTAGAACAAACTCTCTTGGAGATACGCGAACATTGCCCGAATTCCGGATTATAACCGGGAAAAAGTTAGGTGCAGGACGCATGAGGACGCGCACGGAGCGCGCTGACTACCCTATGTGACGCTCGAAAAAGTTAGGTGCAGGACAAGTGGGGACGCGCACGGAGTGCGCTGACTACCCTATGTGACGCTTGAAAAAGTTAGGCGCAGGACAAGTGGGGACGCGCACGGAGTGCGCTGACTACTCTTGATGACGCTTCATATAAAAAATTTTGAAATATGCAATAGGATATATTATTGATTTTCAAGCCACTTGTTTTCTTTATAATTTTATATTACTTTTGCATCCGAAATTTCAAATTCCTAAAACAAACCGTATGACGCAAAAAATCTCTGACTTCTTCATCAATCTCGGCATGAGTATCGTCTGCTCCAAAGCCTCACAAAAGGTGCTCAACAAAGTATTCGGCATCAATCCCCAACATTTCACTATGGGATTCGTGAAGGAAGCGGACGGAAGATGGTATGCAGACATACGCCACTGGCCACGCTTGTTTCATGCCAATCTGGAGATGATAGCGGGTGCTGACGATCTTCTCGAGGCTCTTGATAATGGACAGGGCTATGTCAGAATGGAAGTGGATATGAATCCTGTCGACAAACGAGACTTCTTCAAGATGGTGAAGGTGTCACAGACAAATCTGGGGGCAACTTACAAGGTGCTCTATTGCGAATGCTATAATAAAAAGGCATGGCTCTGCAACGTCGGTAAGTTCGTCATGGGTAAGCATCCCGATGCCATCTTCGCTCGCAAAATCCAATAATATACTTGAATTATATGATTCCTTTTGTTTTCTTTATCAGTTCGATCCTGATTATTGCCGCTGTCTTCTGCACGCAGAAGACCCGGAACAACACTTCTAAAGTTTCGCTTATTACCGGAGCCTTGCTATATTCCGCTTTCTGCTTTGTGGCATACGGAAAGCTGTCGGGACTTATACCTACGGTGTCCATACCGGAGATAGTAAGGCAGAAGGGATTCGATCCCGGCGTACTTCCGATAAGCATCGAGTTTATTATCCAGTGTGGGTTCCTTATGGGAATTTTCATGAATGTCGTCACGTCTGTATGGGTCTTTCTACGTAGAGGATTCTGGGGATGGTGTCTTCTAATGACTGCTATTTTCTGTGTCGGAGGAATAGTATCAGGTCCATTTGTCGGGGTGTCGCCGGTGATTTCGCTTTTCGGCCTGTGTTGCGGAGCGATGGCTGTGGTTGGATGGGTATTTGGGCTTACGTACGTGGAGTTCTGCGTCATAGGCAATATCTGGGTGCCATGTCTCGGAATAATTGCTGCGTCCGTCTATCTGATCTATGGATGTCTCAAAGGTTTCGGGAAATATCCGGTCATAGCTGTCGTAGGAATAGTATTTTCCGCTATTGAGATTGTCGGAATGCTTGCTCTATTATGGCATTATCAGGGATCGATGAACGAGGCTTTCTATACCTGCGTGCGCGACCTCAGATACATCGCCGCTATGGCGGGTACGACTTATGAGGTAGTCAATCTTGTGATCTATGTAGTGGGATCTGTCGTGCTGATGGCAATAGACATAGTCGGAGGGAAACTGATGATTAGAACAAACTCTTTGGGAAATACGCGAACATTACCCGAATTCCCGATTTAACCGGGAAACCGGGCGGCAACTATGAGCTGAATTCAGTAATAATCTGTGTCCTGATGCCGTTAGGGATACATGAAGGCGGATTTTGTTAATCATACTTCACAAAACTATCATTTTAACGAGTTTTATTTGGTATGATTAATAAAAATCATTAACTTTGCCGAATGGAAATCATCAAAAGGGATACTAGTAAATAACATTCACTTCCAGACTATGAAGTTGACGTATTCGTCGCCTCGGTGTTCTTCCTCGCCGAACCTTATCACTCGGCCTTCCGCATCCCTGTAATAACCCGGCGACGTGCTGCCTACAAGATATATGGCATTGCGCACTCCGGCATCCACCAAGACCTGAGAGAAATCATGAAATGTCAGTCTTTCCTTACTCATGGCTATTCCGATAATGCCGTCTTTTTCCACCAATGCCTTGCGCAGTGACCGACCTTTAGGCTTGTTCTCTATGATCTGCCCTCCTACTACGAGCGGATACTGACGGAAGAAATAGCCGTTGCTCTCGATAGCCTGCTCAAGCATAGGCGTTGCATCGGCCACTCCGATGCTGATGTGTCCGTCCACTATAGCGCAGAATCCGGCTTTCGCCTCCCCTTTACTAATAAGGTCACCATTCATAACAAATGAACCGGCGATCCTTCCGTTGTCAGCCCTGATATCTGCAGCCTGAGCAACGAGCACCGATGTAGTATCGGACAGGACCTCTTCTCCGAGGACCAAGACCGGGACTGCATCGTGTGGCGTCAGGAAAATCAAACCCATGCCGTCAACCACCGTATCGCACACCTCCACAAAACCCTTGTCTATATCTACATCCATGGGCGTCGATTCCTTGGATATTGACACTGTAGGCTCTGCCAACACCACCACTTTATCTTTATCTGCATCTGTTTTTCCCAAGACTATATACAGGATGACCGCAGACAGCACCACCAGGAAAGCTACAGCGATGCAGATCAGCAATGTTCTCCCCCGCCTGTTCTTTCCGGGCTTCTCCTCAGGCTGCACAGCCCCTGCCGGAGATATCACGCGAATCTCGTCATCATTAATATCCATTGGTCTTTTACTCATAACGATTCCTCCTTTTCCAATAATTCCTTCATGGCTCTCAAGGCCTCCTTTGACGCGCTCACCTCATGCCGGAACGTACGGCAGTCTGACAACACCATCTTCTGACGCTGCGGATTTATGACGGTGATGAAGTCACGGTTGACGATCAGGCTTTTTCCGATCCGTATGAAACGGTTGTCATCCTCCTCAAGCATCCCGGCTATCATGCGTTCGATCTGACCGAGCTGCAACGTCAGCACATGTCTTTCCCCATCCGACATCATAAGGGCCGAGTAGTTGCCGTCGGCCAATACACAGACCACCGAATCGGGGGGCACACGGAGAAGTTCCGTAGATGAGGTGAATACGAGTCGTCTTTTCATGCGCGTTTTATAACTTTTATCGTTTGCAAAATTACTAAATTTCAGTGACAGACACAATAACGCCAAAATGATTTCATACATCATATCGTGTATTTCATACAATGTAGGAATGAATATTTTGAAACGACGGTCGATTGGGATAATTTTGCATAAAAAATCAAGACATTGCGTATGGCTGCACTTAAGACTTTCCGCTTTTTAGTTTTCCCGGTCTTCTTCCTTATGATATATGTGGGAGCCGCTTCATGCCGCAACAGTTCCGCATCGGAACCGGATGGCTGCAACAGCGTATATTTCTGGAAAACTTCTTTTTCACCCAATGACTACGAGAAGGAGTTTTTGAAGAATCATAATGTCAAGAAGCTCTATGTCAGATTTTTCGATGTCGATATGGACTGGGAGTCTACAGGGCGTGACAATATCGCTCCCAAAGCGACAATTCAGTTCAAAGATACTGTCCCCCCGGGGATGGAGATCGTACCGACCGTCTATATCACCAACTCCGCCATAGAGGCCATGCAACTCAAGGAAGAGGAATTTGCCGGCAGAATCTTTAAACGCGTCAACGCCATGTGCCGCAGAAACGGATTTGAGTTGACAGAACTTCAACTCGACTGTGACTGGACCAAACACACTCAGAAATATTTCTTCAAGCTGTGCGATGAGCTGAAGCTGCTTATGGATTCCACGCAGACCATCAGCAGTACGATCCGACTCCACCAGCTGACTCAGACGCCTCCACCGGTAGACAAGGGGGTGCTGATGGTCTATAATACCGGAAACCTTATGGAAATGACGACCGACAACTCCATATTCTCGCTAAAAGACATAAAGCCTTATCTGCGAGACGACAGACTTTCCAAATATCCGCTCCCGCTTGACATCGCATATCCCGCCTATGGATGGAGCTTGGTCTTTCGTCTCGGAAACGACGGATACCAATTTGACCGTATAATGCGCCGTACTGACTTTTCATCCTATCCCGGGCTTAAGAGGATCGGCAATAACACCTACGAAGCCACCGAGGATATCGACTTTTCCACCGACAGCACCGATTGGGACAAGGTCTACGAAAAATACCGCATCCGGGTCGAGCGTCCGACCGCAAAAGATATTCTTGAAGTAAAGAAAATGATCGACAAGCAACTGGCCAATAAACCTCACAACAACATACTATACCATCTCGATGAATCCCAGCTTTCCCATTATTCAGACTATGAAATCAATAAGATATATTCTCGCGATTAGCTTTATCACGATCATTGCCTCTTCAAGGATAGAGGCCTGTGGGCCGTACTATCCTGACGACCCGGCAAATCTCCATATGTTCAGGAGCTGTTCGCCCGAACTGGAACATCAGTGGCAGAATGGATGCCGCTTTCAAGACTATGAGAGATATGAGAACTGCCTCCTATGGCAGAGACTCACTTCGCCTGACATTCCATTGAAAGACATAGAGGAAGTGGTTTATGACTCACAATTGAAAGACCTGAAGGGACTGCCCGAAAGCACTCTTTCAGGCAATAGGTTTGCGCAATGGCTTTCCTCGCCCGAACACTCGGAAGATCTGGAGTATGTCCTTACCGCCAAGGAGATAGAAGAAATCCGCGACTATATGAACGATCCCTGGTATTACTCCTACGATGGCGATCAAGAGCATCTAAGGCTGGATGAACTGCTAAAAAGATGTCAGGACTACAGTGGAAATCGCCACGCAGAGCGTTACGCACTGCAATTGATGCGCCTGTATTTCGCAAAGAAAGACTTTTCAGGCTGCATCGGTTTATGGGAATCATCCGTCAGTGGAATGCCTCAGAATATCGTCACTGACATGATCGCCAGTTACGCGGGAGGCGCATACACGCGTAAAGGAGACAGAGACAAAGCAATTGAACTCTTTACCCGAAGTCAGGATATAGGCTCTCTGATCAGCCTGAAGGCATGGAATAACTCGGAGGAAAGATCAAATTACAAGGATTCAAGAGTCAAGGAACTGGAATATATTTTCAATCGTTTCCCCAACTCTCCGTTGCTCAGCGTAAAGCTGCAGGGATACGTAAGAGATCGAGAATCATTTTTGGCAGATGATCCGTTGGATGCAGATGATGAACACGAGTTTTATGATGAATTGAAACAATTTGCAGGGAAGGCAGCCGCATCCTCCACTTGCGAGCAAAAAGGTATGTGGCACTATGCATTGGCATACCTGGCTTATCTCGACGGGGACAATCGGAAAGCATCGAAATGGCTAAGCCATGCCGAGAAGTCGGAGGCAACGCCCTTCATAAAGGAGTCTGTCAAAGCATTCCGCTTTCTCCTTAATGCATGCCAGGCTAACAACAGCTCCCGCTACCGTGCCGGATTGCTTAAAGATTTGGCATGGCTTGACGGATGCATGCAGCGCGACGTAAAACTTCAATCTGAAGGAAACTGGCACTTTGACAACAGATTGAACTGGCCGTTCTACTATTGGCAGGATGTGGCTCGGAAAGTGCTTTTGGGAGAAGTGTGTCCTCGAATTGAAAAGGCTGGAAACACTACGTTGGCCCTTCAACTTGCAAACTATGCGTCAAACCGAATATCTCAGCTCGCGCCATGGATTAAGGCATATCATTATGGATGGAACGATAAGGACGAGCCGGAGTCGTACAGCGTCATGATGACCATGGAGGAATACAGGAAAAATTGGGCTGAATACAATTCATTTGATTATCGCAATCAATTTTTTGACCGGATAAATGGAGTATCGGCCGATAAAGCTGCTGAATATGGCATGAAAATCATTAAGCCGGAAACGGAATCAGACAGATTCTTAAATGAAAGGAGTTATACCGATAATGATTACATATTTGAGATTGTGGGAACGTCATACCTACGGGAGATGAACTACGAAAAAGCGACAGAATGGCTTTCAAAAGTTTCCAAAGGTTATCAAAGCCGTACCAATATCGCAAAGAAGGGTTATTTCAAGCTTGATCCGTTCAAATATCAGTCTGACAGAAAGAACTACATCTCTGATTCCAATGACTATAAACTCAGGTTTGCACAGGAGATGCTCTCTCTGGAAAGAATGATGGATTCCGAAACAGAACCAAACCGAAAGGCGAACGCCAAGATAAGGTATGCCGTCGGCTTACGCAACTCCTTTGGGAAATGCTGGTATCTTACCGGCTACAGCTATGAATTAGGATATGAACACGATGCTGATTACAGCAATTGGGAGATGTACACGTCAGGCGAAAGAGAAGGTTTCAAGAAAAACTTATTTGCGCAGAACGCGTATAGAAAAGTTGACGCCTTGATGAGTCAGGCCCTGTCGGAATTCACCGACGCCGAGCAGGCTGCGCAGGCGCATCTTGAGATGAAGAACTTCGCGACACTGATGAAGCGATATCCATCGACAATGGCAGCCAACCGGATCCGCGGCCGATGCGACAGATATCATGACTACTCGCTCCATAAGCGGTAGGGAGGATATGCTCGTGTATATCGGGGAGAAAGATCTGCTTCTTTTCCTTCTTATCGAGAACGAAAAGAAGGTCGATAGTTGAAACGTTGCAGGGAAAACGCATGGCTTGGATGGCGTTGCGACTGAAACGTTGCAGGGATTATAGATTTTAAAATATAAGCCTTATCTTTGTAGTGTAGTTTAGGAGACTCATTATATACCCTAAGCCAACTGAACTTTATAAACCCTTTAAACCATACAAGCCATGTATTCAAACAGCAGAAACCAGTTTAACCCCGCTATCATAAAGAAAGCCCTCTGGGGAGTTGCGGCCATAATAACAGTGATAGTAGCCATGGCATTCATCCGTCCGTGGTATAACGTGTGGAGCCAGGAAATGGAAGGCAAGGCTGAGTTCGCGAAGGCCGAGCAGAACCGAAAGATCAAGATAGAGGAGGCGAAGGCCAATCTCGAGGCCGAGAAACTCAACGCACAGGCCGAGATAGAACGCGCCAAAGGCGCCGCGGAAGCAATCCGCATAGAGAACGGCAGCATCACGCCTACTTATATCCAGTATCTATGGGTGCGCCAGCAGTCAGACCTCAACAACAAGACGGTCATCTACGTGCCGACAGAATCCAACCTGCCGATACTGGAGTCAACCCGCATGCTGCAGGATAAATGAGTTGGACGTTTTACGTTGGACGTTGGACGAAGCTGATTATGAATGGTGAATTATAAATTATGAATTGATATGAAGATACCCGGATTAAGTTTTTCATGGAAGAGGGCTCTGGGGGTGACCAAAGTCAAGAGAGACATCGCCCGCGCTACCGGAATACCCACCACAAAGGCCGGACTTGAAAGAAAGGTAGGCAAAATGTTGATCGATGCGGTTCTCGGGGGAAAGAGGAGATGACGTTGGACGTTTTACGTTGGACGTTTTGCGGGATTTATTTGGCGGAATCAAAGAATTTTCGTAATTTTGCAGGCGCAAAGAATTCGAAGAGAGTGAATAAACATTGACAAAACCATTAAAAATCATGCGGAAGGAGGTTGTAGACGACTGAAAAAATAGAAAAGATTCAATTTTTTAGCCGAAAAATTTTGTCAGGTTGCGGATTATGAGTAATTTTGCAACCGCAAACGGGATATGCACATGGTGCATCTTCCGATTACAACCGAAATATATATACAAACCCATAAAACAAGAAAACAAAAGCATGATTATCGTACCCGTAAAAGAAGGCGAGAACATCGAGAAAGCCCTCAAGAAATTCAAGCGCAAATTCGAGCGCACAGGAATCGTAAAAGAACTCCGCAGCCGTCAGGCATTCGAAAAGCCGTCGGTGACCAACCGTAAGAAAATGATCAAGGCCATCTACGTGCAGCAGCTGCGTCAGAACGAGGAGTAATCGATCTGCCTACACTACGATACAAATACAGAAAGAGCTGTTTCCGAAAGGAACAGCTCTTTTTTAATGCACAATTCACAATGCAAAATGCATAATCTGCCATGACATTGACGGACGCACGAACCGTGCGTCCCTACCTTAACAGGATGCAAATGGCATAGAACCTTGAATGAGGAATTATGAATCAATAATTCAACTTTCGCAAGCGAAAGTTGAGGGTTACAAGGTTATAAGGTTAAAGGGTTATAAGAAAAATTTGAATATTTATTTCAGAAGGGCTCTATACAACGACTGATATAACCCCTTAACCAATTAACCCATAAACCTTAAGTTGAGCTTGCGAAACTTAAATTAATAAGATGCTGAGCGAATTCTTACAATACTTGGAGCTGGAGCTCAACCGCAGCCGTCTGACTGCCGCGGCATATGGCCGCGACCTTCGGGAGCTCGCCGCCTTTCTCGGCAAAGACGAGGAAATGGAGGATGCCGCAGAAGTCTCTACCGCCGACGTGCGCGCATGGCTCGCCGACATGGCCCGCAACGGGCTTTCGCCGCGCAGTCTGCGCCGAAAGACGCAGGCGGCACGAGCTTTCTTCAGATGGATTCAGAAACAAGGCGTCATAGCCGGCAACCCCGCCTCCGAGGTGCAGCTTGCCAAGATAGGACGCAAACTGCCGGAATTCGTCAGGGAGCAGGAAATGGAGGAGATCCTCGCCAATCCTATACAGGGCGGAGATCCGGCGCTCAACATCCGCAACAAGCTCATCCTCGATATCCTGTATTCCTGCGGCATACGACGCGACGAACTCGTCAAGATGACCGACGCCGACGTAGATTTCCATCAGAAGGAGATTAGGGTACACGGCAAACGCGACAAGACCCGCATAATCCCCGTTGCCGACTCTCTTCTTGAAAACATACGTGAATGGCAGACGGTGCGCGACGGCCTATATTCCCTCCCCACCCCCGCTCCGCTCTTCTGCTCTAAAAGGGGACGCCTCTCGGCAAGGGCAATCTACGATATAGTCCACCGTCTGCTGCAGGGCACGGGAGCCACCCATAAAAGTCCTCACTCCCTGCGGCATACATTCGCTACATCACTTCTCAACCACGGAGCTGAGATCAACTCCGTCAAGGAGCTCCTGGGCCATGCATCGCTGCAATCCACTCAGATCTATACGCATCTGACATTTTCCGACATGAAGAAAGCCTACGACAAAGCCCATCCGAGAGGGACGGCGAAGACGGGGCAGGACAACGATATATCTTTAAAAAGCTGAAAAGTGGCTAAAAATTAGGAAAATCCGATAAAATATATTATCTTTGCACTCTGAACGCAGAAAGGCATCGGGCAGCTATGCGGCTCGATGCCTTTTCTGCCCCAAAAAGCGACAAAGTAAACGAAAAACAAGAAAGAACTTAAACAAGAATGAAACCACAGCCAATCAAGAAAACCATTGAGCTGGGCGACGGCCGCACTATTACGATAGAAACCGGCAAA
>JAIDSL010000065.1 GCA_029061255.1 Muribaculaceae bacterium | reverse complement strand
TTGTTCATCCCTATAACGCAAGGTAGTTTCTATTTGTTTCAACTTTTTTTGCAAAAACTGGAATTTTTAGTGAACCTTTTTATAATTATATGTATGACAATATTTTACATACAATTAAATTAATATATCATTTGCAAAACAACGTGAAATATCTATGCAACAATCCTTAAACATAAGATGCTGATATTGGGTATTCGCGAAATTTTTCTTAATTTTGCAGTCTGAAAGATAAAAAGATGAGATTCGACCAACTTCTTGAAAACGACGATCTGCTCGATGCATTATGGGACATGCATTTCGATGAGTGCACACCCATTCAAGAGCAGGCAATTCCGGCAGTGCTCGACGGACGCGATCTCCTTGCATGTGCACAGACCGGTACCGGCAAGACCGCTGCCTATCTGCTTCCGGTGATAGATATACTCTCCTCATATAAATATCCTCAGGACGCTGTCAACTGCGTGATAATGGCTCCTACAAGGGAACTTGCCCAACAGATTGACCAGCAGATGCAGGGATTCTCTTATTTTCTGCCTATTAGCAGTATGCCCGTATATGGAGGAACGGACGGCCATACCTATGATCAACAACGACGCAGCCTGAAGGCGGGTGCCGACGTAGTCATAGCTACCCCGGGCCGTCTCCTTGCACATCTCTCGATGGGCTACGTGGATTTATCAAAAGTGTCATTCTTCATACTCGATGAAGCAGACAGAATGCTTGATATGGGGTTTTATGATGATATCATGCAGATAGTGGCTCGCCTGCCAAAAGAGAGACAAACGCTCCTGTTCAGTGCTACGATGCCCCCGAAAATCCAGCAACTTGCCGGAAGCATCCTGAATAATCCATATGAGATAAAGCTTGCTGTCTCAAAACCGGCGGAAAAGATCAGGCAACAAGCCTACGTATGCTACGAGATTCAGAAGCTTCCCATTCTGTTGTCAATGTTCCGGCAGTCTCCTCCCGACAAGGTGATAGTCTTCTCCTCGTCAAAATTAAAAGTGAAGGAGCTCGCCCGCGCATTGAAGAAAGAAAACTATAAAATAGGAGAAATGCACTCCGATCTTGAGCAGGACAAACGCGAAGACGTGATACTCGACTTTAAGAGCGGAAAAATCAATGTGCTCGTGGCAACGGACATTATGGCGCGTGGTATTGATATCGACGACATTGAGCTCGTAGTGAACTATGATGTGCCGCGTGAGGCAGAAGACTATGTGCATAGAATCGGTAGGACTGCTCGGGCCGATAGAGATGGCAATGCTGTCACTTTCATCTCTGAGAAAGAGATAGGAAAATTCAAGCGCATAGAGAAATTTCTTGAGAAGGAGGTTGAAAAATCGGAGATTCCGGCAGAGATTGGGGAAGGTCCGGCATATATTTCCAAAAACTTGCGAAGTCGCAAAGACAGGCAAGATCGTCCATACAAAAGGAGAAACAACAGGAAGAGAAATCCTGAGAAAATGCCTGAGAATAAGGACATGTCGCATTCCGAAACTCCGGAAAAAACAATTGATCAGGAAACCAACTCCAGCTCTAACTCAAGACGAAATAAGAGCCGATACAAGAGACATAGAAACTCCTCGAAGGCTAAAACAGCTAACGACGGACAACAGAGAAACAAAGAAACACAAAAAAAGGAGGGATGATTCCCTCCTTAAGAGAAGTAAAGTTATGGATTTCTTATTTAGCTACGAAAGCTTATCTAGAGCCTCCGCTTAGGATTGTTATATTGTTTAATGAGTCCTATGATTTTCCTTTACTTTCGCAAATAAAACACTGGAGCTGAAAAAAAGTGCATAAAAGCAGTGTTAAATTTTCTTATATCGGCTTAAAATGTTAAATTTGCGCCTTGAAATTTTTCATCCACTGTGAACTTTGTGAATCATGAGCCAAAAGCAGTCTGAATATAAGACATACAAATCCTACGAGTCAATGAGTACGGCAAATCCGGTCAACGGCATCATGTCGGAGGTTGCACCTGACTTCAACTTTGGAAATGCTGTGGTCAACGATCGACACATGCCCGTTGTGCCTGTCCGCAACATAGTGCTTTTCCCATTCATAACCGTTCCTCTCTCGGTGACTGATGCTTCCGTGCTTGATGTGCTGGATATGGCACATAAAAACCACGAAGCAGTGCTGACATTGACTGTAAAGAATGACTCGGAAAAGCTATCTACTAAGGATCTATATAGAGTAGGTGTGATATGCGTTGTGGCTCGGATTATGGAGATGCCCGACGGAAGTTTCACGGCTTTCATGGTTGCTGCCAATCGAGCTAAAGCTACCCGTTTGACTTCAAAAGAAAACGGATTCTTTGCTCATGTGGAATATGTGGCTGAAACCATTCCCGAACAAGAGGATATGGAGCTGGCTGCAATCTTCTCTTCAGTGAGCGATTCTTTTTCTGAGATCCTTGGACTATTCAGCGAGGAGGAAACAAAAGAGATCAGATACTCAATCTCGCAATTCAGCAGTCCTTTCAAGCTTATAAACTTCATCATAAGCAACTCCCCCATTACTCTGGAAGACAAACAAAAGCTTCTGGAGGAATCAGACGTTAAGAAAAGATGCTCCGAGCTTCTTCATATGCTCGACACTGCGTATCAGATGCTCCAGCTCAAGGTAGACATTCAGGAGCGAACAAGAGAAGACCTGTCGAAGCAGCAGCGCGACCAGTTTTTGCAGCAGCAGCTTCGTGCCATTAAGGAAGAACTTGGCGACATTCCGGAAGAGAGCGATGAAGCGGAATTACTGGCAAGGGCAGAGACCAAGCAATGGAGTAAGGAAATAGAAAACCATTTTTCGAAGGAACTTAAGAAGCTTGGTCGCTTTATGGCATCGACTCCTGAATATGGAATACAGTATACGTATCTCGACACGCTACTTTCCCTTCCTTGGGATAAGAAGAATGAGTCTACGATCGATCTCAAGCACGTTGAAGATATTCTAAATCGTGACCATTATGGCCTTGACAAGGTGAAAGACAGGATTATCGAGCAGGTAGCCGTCATGAAGTTGCGCGGCGATCTCAAGGCACCCATACTTTGTCTTTTCGGCCCTCCCGGAGTTGGCAAGACATCGCTTGGGAAGTCAGTGGCAGAAGCTCTTGGAAGGGAATACGCAAGAATCTCACTCGGAGGTCTGCATGATGAGGCGGAAATTCGTGGCCATAGGCGCACTTACATTGGGGCGATGCCCGGCAGGATAATATCTGCTTTGCAAAAGACAGAGAGCAATAATCCTGTGATAGTGCTTGATGAAATCGACAAGATCAGCAAAGACATAAAGGGAGATCCTTCAGCTGCTCTTCTTGAAGTGCTCGATCCGGAGCAGAACTCACATTTCCACGATAATTATGTTGATGTTGACTATAATCTTTCCGACATCCTTTTTATTGCGACCGCAAACACTCTCGACTCCATCTCCGCTCCCCTTCTCGATCGTATGGAAATACTTGAAGTCTCCGGCTATATAGTGGAAGAAAAAATAGAGATAGCCAAGAGGCATCTTTTGCCAAAGGCTCTCGCCGATCTTGGTTTCGATAAGGATGATGTCAGGATTTCAGACGAAGGAATCCAATTTATAGTGGAACATTATACAAGGGAATCCGGAGTAAGGCAACTCGACAAGACAATCAGAAGGCTACTGCGCCGCCTTGCCAGGATTAAAGCCAGCGACAGACCGTTGCCTGAAACTATTGGTCCGGCTGAGGCTAAGGAGATACTTGGGAAGGAGGAGCATACCGGCGAATTATACGAAGGGAATGACTTTATAGGAGTTGTCACAGGACTGGCATGGACTGCGGCAGGAGGAGAGATTCTCTTTATCGAATCTTCTCTTTCCAAAGGAAAAGGAGAAAAGCTTACTCTTACAGGAAATCTCGGTGATGTGATGAAGGAATCAGCCACCATAGCGCTTCAATATGTCAGGTCGCATGCTGAAGATTTTGGTATAGATGATACTAAATTTTCCGAATATGATGTGCACATTCATGTCCCGGAAGGAGCTATTCCAAAAGATGGTCCGTCAGCCGGAATAACTATGGTGACATCGCTCGTCTCGGCTTTTACGGGGCGGAAGGTGCGTGAGAAAGTGGCAATGACAGGAGAAATGACTCTTCGCGGTAAGGTCCTTCCGGTTGGAGGCATAAAGGAAAAAATCTTGGCTGCTAAACGTGCAGGTATCACAGATATTGTGTTGTCTTCTGCAAATCGTAAGGATATTGAGGAGATTGAAAATTGTTATCTTAAAGGTGTTAACTTTCACTATGTCAGCACTATATCTGAGGTGATAGATTTTGCCGTTCTCAAAGATTAACATTTATATAAGTTTTTTTAACGATATAATCGTGCTTCTTATTTGGAAACACGATTATTTTTTTGTAATTTTGCACAATAAAATTTAGAAATAATCGTATATAAGAATTTAAAAATTTAAGCCTATCGAAAGAAATATACTTAACGTATTAATCAGCAAGAAAATGGCAAACTATGGAAGCATGACCGACGAACAATTGGTCAGAGCTTATGCGGAAGGCAATAATGAGGCTTTTGACTCTCTGCTCAAGCGTCATCAAGACAAGACATTCAACTATATCCTTCGTGTCGTAAAGAATGAGGATATAGCAAACGATATATTTCAGGAGACCTTCGTGAAGGCTATCCTGACAATAAAGCAGGGACGTTACACTGAAAATGGGAAGTTTCCGGCTTGGATTTCGAGAATAGCTCACAACCTGATCATTGACTATTATCGACAGGAAAAATCAGAAAATATGCAGAGCACAGATATTGAGGATATCGATATCCTAAATAAGAAGGAACTCTGTGAAGGCACCATTGAAGATCAGATTATATCAGATCAGATCAGAGATGATGTGAAGATGCTTGTCACTCAACTCCCTGACCTCCAGCGTGAAGTTCTGACTATGCGTTACTACAAAAATCTATCTTTTAAGGAGATAGCTGAAAAGACAGGAGTTAGTATCAATACAGCTCTTGGCCGTATGCGCTATGCCATCATCAATCTCCGCAGAATAGCGCAGGAAAAAGACGTAGCTCTTACACTTTAAATATTAGACTCTTATCTAACAAGAAGGACGCACTTACTAAGTAAGAGTGCGTCCTTCTTGTAAACTTTTCATTAGATTTAGGTGTTCTTCTATCAGTGAAAACCAAAATTTAAATATTATGAAAACTTTTGATAAAGCAATCAAAGAATCGAAACCTACACTCGTAGTTTTTCTCCACCATGGAGGCCAGGACGTAGTAGAAGTAAAATACGTCACAGACGCAGTCAAATCCAAATATGCTGAGAAGGCTAACGTTGTCAGAGCAGATGACACATATGGAAAACTCAAGGTAGAATACAAACTTGAGGAGTATCCTACTTATATCCTCTTCAAGGAAGGCCAGGAACTCATGAGGGAAAGCGGAAGAAAGACCGAAACTGAGCTTAGCGAAATGATAGATCGGGCTATTTGATTGATACCCGATTAAAAAATATAAAGAGACAGAAATATTTTTATTTCTGTCTCTATTTTTTTATATCTTTACAATATGCAAGGCAATTGAAGCGTTATGTAGATGTAATTATTAAAAACAATATGCCTATGACAAACGCTTCTACTACTTTTTTGTCATCAGCATCAAGTCAACAGTCTATGAAATCACCGCGTAAAACGACAATCGAAATGATCCGGCAGTTTGCCCGGACATGTATTACTCTCAAAGACATGAACTTTGATGTGATGATGGCCAATTAAATTAAAAAAGCACTCTCGAGAGGGAGTGCTTTTTTTGGGATGAGACTTAGTTGATTCAGTTTCTTCGTTTTTTCATTCTCACCACATTCTCTACATGGTGAGTATGGGGGAACATATCTACCGGCTGAATGTCAGTCACCACATAATCTTCATCCATCAGGGCAAGGTCACGCGCTTGTGTGGCAGGATTGCAACTGACATACACAATAGTTTCCGGAGCGGCATTCAATATCACTTTTACTACATCCTCATGCATTCCTGCACGCGGCGGATCGATGATCATAACATCAGGGATTCCATGCTTAGCCACGAACTCATCAGTAAGAATATCTTTCATATCGCCTGCGTAGAATAGCGTATTCTCAAGGTCATTAACTTTTGCATTGAGCTTAGCATCTTCAATTGCTGCCTCTACATATTCAATGCCAACCACTTTGCGCGCACCTCGAGCTACAAAATTCGCAATCGTACCTGTGCCTGTATATAGGTCATATACAAGTGGCTTTTCCCCAGCTCCGGCATAGCCATATCTTTCAGCTTCAACATCTGTCAATTCCTCGCGAGGTGACATTCCGGCAAACTTTCTCGCCACTTTATAAAGTTCGTGAGCCTGACGGGAGTTTGTCTGATAAAAAGACTTTGCGTTCACTCGGAAACGCAATCCTTCCATCTCTTCTTCAATGAAGTCCGGGCTTGACCAGGCTACGACATTTTGATCAGCTATCGTATCGTTAAGCTTGAGATTGACCACATACAAAAGGGATGTGATCTCAGGAAAATCAGCCTTAAGATATTCCATGACAAGCTTGATCTTCTCCGGATCATCCTCTCCGAACTGCAGGCAGACCATACACTGTCCCGTAGATGCTATCCTGATCATTAGATTGCGAAGCAACCCTCTATTTTCCTTCAGGTTATAGAAAGATAATCCATGCTTCTCTGCAAAATCATACAAGCCATTACGTATCCTATCGCCAAGCGATGACTGAAGATGACATTCATCAATATGAAGCACCTTATCAAATGCTCCGGGTATGTGAAACCCAAGTGCATTTGGAGAGTCATCAAATACTTTTCCGCTTTTTACATCTTCCCACGTACGCCATTTTTTATCAGAGAATGTATATTCCATCTTATTGCGATAGCGCCATATTTCCTTGCTTCCAAGTATAGGAGTCACTTCCGGAATATCAATCTTCCCTATGCGTGTAAGTGCATCCACCACAGTCTGCTGTTTGCACTCAAGTTGCTTGCTATAGGGAATGTGCTGCCATTTGCAACCCCCGCAGATGCCAAAGTGTGCACATTGCGGTTCGATTCTGAACTCAGAGGGCTTGACAATCCTTTCTATGTGTCCTTCAGCAAAAGAATGTTTCTTGCGGTCTATCTTGACGTCAGCTATGTCGCCGGGAGCTCCATAAGGAATGAATACTACAATTGCTGATTCATCATCCGGACGCATCTTCACGCGGGCAAGAGCTTTGCCTTCGGCAGCCATGGCTGTTATCTCAATGTTCTCAAGGAGTGGAAGAAATTTCGGTTTCCTTGCCATAATCTTATGCTTTTTCTATCACAATATCATAGTTTTCAAGAAAATCCATCGTCTTCGCGATGTAATCCTCCATCACTACGTCTTCTTCTACGAAAGGCACCACCTTGCGATAGTCTTCCATTATCTTCTCAATAATCGGAGATGACTTCAGAGGGCGACGGAAATCAATACCCTGAGCCGCATTCATAAGCTCGATGCCGGCTATATACTGCAGATTTGATATGATTTTGTGAAGCTTTGTAGCTGCATTGGCTCCCATGGATACGAGATCTTCCTGACCATTGCTGCTGACAATGGAATCGCAGCTTGCAGGCCATGCATACATCTTGTTTTGGCTCACCATTGAGGCTGCCGCATACTGAGGTATCATAAAGCCACTGTTCAATCCCGGTTTTGCCACAAGAAATTCAGGTAGCCCACGGTTGCCGAAGATAAGTTGGGCCACTCGACGCTCCGAGATATTTCCCAATTCATGGAGAGCCACTCCCATATAGTCAAACACAAGGGCAAGAGGCTCGCCATGGAAATTACCTCCGGACACGACAAGATCCTCATCCGGGAAAACGGTTGGATTATCAGTGACAGAGTTGATCTCAATGTGGAGCACCTCAGTCACATGGCGCATGGCATCTTTCACTGCACCGTGCACCTGGGGAATGCATCGGAATGAATAGGGATCCTGTACATGTTCTTTTTCCCGAGCTATGATCTCACTGCCGGCAAGTATTGTCCTGAATACTTCTCCGGTTTCTATCTGCCCCTGATGAGGACGCACACGCTGTATGCACTCCCAGAAAGGCTCTATCCTGCCATCGAAAGCCTCGAGACTCATAGCCCCGAACATATCAAAGCAGTTGACCAGATGCCAGCCATCTATCAATGCCTTGATCCCGTTGGCGCTCATAAACTGAGTGCCATTAAGAAGAGCAAGTCCCTCTTTCGATTTCAGTTTTATTGGTTTCCATCCAAAACGGTCGAGAGCATCCCGCCCCTTGGTTTTCTTACCATCTACCATCACATACCCCTCTCCTATCAAAGGAAGGAAAAGATTGGCAAGCGGTGCAAGGTCGCCTGATGCACCGAGCGACCCACGGTCATACACCACAGGAAGCACATCATTGTTATAGAAATCAAGAATTCTCTTTACTGTCTCAACCTGCACGCCACTGAAACCCATCGAAAGCGCATGAGCCTTCAAAAGAAGCATAAGTTTTACTACAGTCTTGTCAACAGGTGTACCTACTGAGCAGGAATGGCTTTTTATAAGATTTTCTTGAAGAGTGACAAGATCAGCAGGGGCTATATGTCGGTTGCATAAAGAACCGAAGCCCGTAGTCACACCATAGATAGGTACAGTATTCTCATCGGTTTTTGTGTCAAGGAAATCGCGACAATGCTGTATCTTCTCTATAGCCTCAGCAGAAAGTGTTAATTTTGCGCCATCCCTGAGGATTTTTTCTATAAGGTCATAGGTCAGCAAAGAGCTGCCTATGGCATATTCAGTCATTTTTTCCATAATTTATGAATCAAAGAGTATCTTTCCTTTGGCAATTGTAGTCTTGACACAATTCATTCCTACATAATAAGGAAGCATATTGATATTGTCGAAGTCGAGGATAATTACATCTCCATCCTTACCCGGCTGAAGCGAACCTTTCTTGTCTGCAAGTCCACAAGCTGCTGCGCCGTTGAGGGTCAATGCAGTGATGGTTTCTTCTATTGTCATGTTCATATATATGCAAGCCAGTGCAATTGTGAGAGGAATGGAACCGGAGAAGCAGCTGCCTGGATTCAGGTCGGTGGCAAGGGCCACCGCACATCCTCCATCGATCATCTTGCGAGCCGGGGCATAGCTTTCTTTGAGAGCAAAGGCCGTAAGAGGTAGAAGGGTGGCCACCGTACCCTTATCTGCCAATGCTTTTATTCCCTCGTCGCTTATGTGCAGAAGATGGTCGGCACTTACGGCTCCAAGTTCAGCGGCAAGCTCAGCACCACCAAGAGGCACAATCTCATCAGCGTGGAATTTCAGCTTATATCCCATGGCTTTGGCTGCTTTCATCAATTTTCTGGAGTCTTCAATTTCAAAGACATTCTTCTCTGTGAAGATATCGCAGAATTTTGCTGCCTTCCTGAACTTCGGCAGCATGTCATTGATGATAAGATCCACATATTCAGAAGTGCGTCCTTTGTATTCCTCAGGCACAGCATGAGCACCCAAGAATGTCGGGATCACATCAATTTTCTTCTTGGCTGCCAATCTTCCAATGGCTGCAAGCATTTTCGCCTCAGTAGCATAG
>JAIDSL010000064.1 GCA_029061255.1 Muribaculaceae bacterium | reverse complement strand
GCAGTCTAAAAACATCTTATATGCTGATAGGAAGAGAGAAAGAGATACAGGAACTTCGACAGGCCTACGATTCAGAATAATATAATGAGGTTGAAGAACGTACAATCGAACGCCTTTTAGAGGAACATGGCTTTTCAGTGTAGATGCTGTTTTGGGCTCTTTAGGGATAAGTTCTAGCTTTAGTACTCCATTTGGCTTACAGATTAATGGAGATATATCTCCATTCTTAACCCAAGATGAAGAAGCTTAATACAATCGCGACTTTTCTAATGAAGCATGCATGGTGACATTAATGAAGTTTACGACAGTTTACAATAATGGGAATGAGCGAATCACTTATGAACTTGTGAAAATACAGCCTGTGTAAGATATTGACTTGTTGCCTGACTTGTGGCCTAGGCCACAAGTCAGGCAACAAGTTATTTTTTCGTATTCTTCAAATAATATTTTTGATTCCTGCTATTAGGCTTATCAGGATTCGTCATCGCCAAGACTGTTTCAAGCAAAGGGTTGATATATGAGCTTTTGAATTTTCCCCTGTCTTTGTAACCTAAATAAGCCATTATCTCAGCCAAAGTGCGGGGTTCTTTGCAGAACTCTATTATTTTCTCTTCAACGGTTTTATTCGTTTGACTTGTGCTTGACTTGTGCGCTGACTTGTGCGAATCCGACAAGTCAGATTCATTTGTGGCATGGACATTGACACGGAATGCGGTAATAGTATTCACATCAAATTCTGCCGGGGGATTCCCGTTTTCTTTCAGCATCTCCTGAACACGAGTGACACCTCGGTTAAATTTATTGACATACTTCATCACCCTCATGGCTTCTGCAACAAGAGGATTTCGGTAATCATTGACCGATGGGAAGTTCTCCGGACGAGCCTCGCCATACAAACCTCCGGCATTCATCACTTCAATGTAATCATCAAACTGATATAACCTTATTGGCATATTCGATTGATAATCCCTATGCATACAGGCGTTCATCAACAATTCGCGGATAGCTCCTTCAGGATAGTTCCAGACAGTCCTTTCGCGGAACAGGGTTTCCGGCACAGGGCGTTGAGTGATGATACCGTCACGAACAAAAGATTCCAGTGTCGGCAACATCCTATATAGAGGTCCCGCAAACTGACGTTCGTTGAGGATATCGCCTCCTTTGTCTTTTCCGGCGAATCTAACGAACTGCACATAATCACCCAAAAGAAAATACTTGGGATTCTTTCCGAAAAGAATTATTCCGGCGTAGGTAGGGCAATCGTTGTCCCGATCGTATAAGTGTATTGAGGCAAGCTGTTCCTTTATGTCGCGCTTGTCATTCGCAAGAGCCTCCTCATCAAATGCCATCGGGAGATAGTTGCTCTTTATGTAATCAACATCCAAATCTTCCAGTTTTGCGCTTAGGCACGGAGTTACATCAAAGGTTGCCATGAATGAACAACGACGTTCGGCGAGGATTCTTTCCTCTGCTTCAGTTGCAATATCGCGTCTCGGTCCTATACGGATAAATACACGTCCTCGATAGCGGACAGGAGGCAAATCAGATGGACGTACCTCAGCGACCAACAAATCTCCTTCGGGGTAAGTAAACCTTTCAACCGACATTGTCGGCAAAGGAAGAATATTGCCGTCAGAGCGTATGCCTGCGATTTTCTTGAGTAGGGCATCATCCACCTTCATTCCGGCGATTGATCCGTCATCTTTTGCTCCGATAATCAGATAGCCGTTCTTGCGGGAAGCAGGCATATCATTGGCAAACGCACAAATGGCCTCACAGAACTTGTCCATGTTGCCTGTACTCGTGGTGCGTTCCACGCGATATGATTCAGTGGACTTTAGTAAGTCCAATACATCTTCTTTAGCTATCATACTGATTTATCGGGTTTCAGACTACAAAGTTAAGAAAAATCCGTGAGATACGGAAGCATTACCTATAATTAACAATAATCTTTTTTCGTCATTCTTCCATATGGTATAGAAACATTAGATTTGGAAGCGTGACGCATTGATATCATGTAAATGACTTTTTCTAAGGACACATTGAAGTTTTTTATAATGGAAAATATTATTGGCCCCAGCCCCACTCTGAATATGAAAACTACAGCATCAAAACATGCGTTTTAGAATTCACTAATGGATAGAGCGAACTCTCCGGAGTCAGTGAAGAGAACACCAGTTCATCACAAATAGAGGCGACGTATTCATTGCGTTGCCGGCAAAGATAGCGTGAAGTCATTGTCGTAGACGTTTTGTATGGCGAAATGAACAGAACCCGACCGTCATCGTAGGCCTCACGAAATCTGGATGGAACCTTCTTATAAATAGACCAGACCAAACCGAACTGAATATCATTTTCCACGACGGTGCCAAATGTAGGTGAAAAATGCGCGATTTGGCACTCTCGTACACCTCATATACAGTCTATAAAGAGATGGATAATCGCGATTGCCCATATCCAAATCTACCATCACGTTTCCAAATGTAGTGTAAAAACATGAGATTTGGTAATGCGATGCAAGAAAAATTTTGTATCTTTGCAGTCTAAATAATATCTTATATGCTGATAGGAAGAGAGAAAGAGGTACGGGAACTTCGACAGGCCTACGATTCAGAAGAATCCAAGTTTGTCTTCATATTTGGACGCTGGAGAATAGTAATCGTCCTGACCATGATAACAAGTTCCAGTCTTGTGAAGAACTCCTATTCAATGAACAGCATCCATTCGCAAATCACCGCCGATGATCTGTTTGTGGATGCATAACGCCTTTTGATAGTTATAATTAATGGGTTAATTGCCTCAAAATAGACAGTTAAGTTTACGTAAAATAAGTATAAGAAAACATAATCTACGTTTATCCCTATTTTCATGGAGCCAATAGAAGTAAAACGAATCTTAACTTATTCCTCAGTATTTGGAGATAATGAGGAATCGTTAAATGATTTATTAGAGAAATTACCCACTGAATCATCCGTTCAGCTTGCATCCTATCTTTTAATTCAAAAATCAACTCTGAAAATTAATGAGGATGAACATAGGCTATTCTATCAGATGTTCCCATTTATGGATTCTGAATTAAGTATCGCTCTATGTAACTATATAAATAATCAAAATTCTAATCTGTTCGAATTCATTGATAAAGTTGCTTTGCATATATTGATTGACAAGTTACTCGCTCATCAGAATAAATGGAAGTGTAAAGTATCAGATAATCCACACTTGTTTTCCACCTTTATTAAGGCTTATCTAATGTGTTGTGATATTCACTTAAATTCCATTGGTGATAATATTCCAACTGGATTAAGTGAAGATGATTTTATTAAAATATTTATATGCGAGACTTTAAAATATCACGATTTGGATTATTTTAAAGATTATCGTTATGAGATGATGAAGCTTTGCTATTTTTTTGACTTTATGCAAACTTCAGATCAGTACAAGTCTTGGTTAAATCTTTTTCTTAAAGCAAGAGGTATTATCCGGTGGGATCATTATCCACTCTTTTTAATTCAGCATTTTATGCCTTTGATTTTGCATGAAAAAGGTGCAACATGTACCTTTTCGTTAGAGAGTACTGATTATTATGCATATTCTCTTATTGAGTCTATGGTCGTATCGGACTCCTCTTATAGTGAGTCTAAAGATTTAAATGGACTGAGATCTTTTCCGTTGTATAAAATTGATGAATGTACTTTCATTGTGATGTCAATTAATTTCTTTATTGACAAGTTCTTCCAAAGTTTTATATTCGATTTCGCTAAAGTATTATCTGCCCATAACACCTTAACAGGAATCCGTGGCTATAATCAGCTAAAAGCATGGATCGGCTCAGAATTCATAGAACGTGAGTTCTTTTATAAAATACTAAAAGGTTGTTTCCCGCATTATAAAATCAGCACGGGAAGTGAATTACATAATGTATTGGGTAGTGGTGAACCTGACGCTATGATTCGTAAAGGATCAAAGATTTTTATTTTTGAGTTTAAGGATATTTTATTAGATGCCACGACCAAGCATTGTGGTGATTTTGAAAAGATATTTTCAGAACTCAAGGAACAGTTTGTCTTGTCTACTAAAGACAAACAAACGGGTAAATTGAAGAAAAAGCCACGAGATAAAGGTATACGCCAGCTTCTTAATGTCATCTCTGAAAAGCTTCCCGGAATTATCCAGAATGTGACGAGTACAAGCGGTTTTACAATTTACCCTGTAATTGTCTATACAGATAGAAGTTTTGGAATTGAAGGGATTAATAATTTTTTAAATTGTGAATTCTCTGATCAAAAAAAATCTTATGAGATATCTCCAGAATTCACAATTAAACCATTAGTTTTAGTTCCCTTGGAGGAGTTAACTATGTTAGAAGATTATTTTAAGAGCAATAGATTACTCCTACCTGAACTTGTAGAAATGTATTATAAAGAGGATTCAATGTTATCATTCCAGAAGTTTATGATGAGAGAAGCAATAAAAAAAGGTTATCATCATGAAATGACTGATCGATTTAGGAGATTATATAATTCCCTCAAAAAAGATCAGCTATCATTTGAATAGTTCTTTCCGATATATAATCAAATAGAAGCCATGCTCTACATCCTATACTGTTTGTAGAGTATTTTATATGCAGTCGACGAATATCTTATTTGATTTCATAGTCGCTTAAAGAAATCTTTGTATCAGGATCCACTATAAGAATTTCTTCATACGAAAGCCCATAAAGGTGATAAGAAAGAATGTCAATCTGTTGACTTAATGAGTCTCGTATATCATGTTTAGTCTCACGAAGTAGCCCTCGAACTAGTTGTTCGATTTTTTTCTGAATTTGTGTTTCTGCTATAACAATTGGCAAATCTTTAATGAAGATTGCCTGATAACGATAGAATCCATTTGCCTGAGGCACACTTTTAGCCTTATGGAAGAAATCCATAAGTTTAGAATTTAAGATGCCAACAACATAATAAGGGGAAAGACCATCATCTTTTATTTTGATGTTATAGACAGTTGTTGTTCCGTAAAAGTTCTTTTCATCAACACAGAAACTGTTTCTGCTGGCATTATCAAGGGTTACAATCTTAGTCCCTTCAAATCGAGAAGGCTTTCTCTGATTCCAGAGTTCAAACCAAAGTTTTGTGGATTTATCGAAATATCCTCTACCCTTTAATTCATCTCTATGCATTTCTAAATAATGAAAGGCATTAGGATATTTTGTCTTGAATTCATTCTCAGGGATTGCCTTACCATCGGGTGTGTAAGGATAGATAACATAAGTCCCCGACCAATTAATTTGGTAAGAGGTTATATCCTTGCCTTTCAGAAAAGGCCTAATCACACCCTGCTCAATATTATAATGCGCAATCACCTCATCTTTAACCAAAAATACAGAATCTTTTCCGGTGGCAATTCCCTGTATTATCCCCTCCGAGATGATTTCTAAAGGTTTGCCTTGTTCCTGAATTTTTGAAAGCAAGGCGGATTCAATACCATTAGAGAAGTCCCAGATTTCATTATACAGTTTCTTAGAATTTATAAGGTCATATGTGCCGTCCAGACATGACGCATATCTAAAATAGTAGGGTATATCTTTTTGAGCATTCTGAAGCACTACTATACCGGTGTACGTTATAGCATTTTCAAAAATCTGCACATCTGAAAAATCCACGAAGGTATGCATAAGCAGATTATTAGCTATAAATTTCCGAAGAGCCTTCCCATAATCACGTTTAAGAAATCTGGTTGGACAGATGTAACTAAGGAAACCATTACCTTTTAAAAGTGAAATTCCTCGTTCAATGAAAGGTACATAAATATCATATTTCCCCTTAGCGGTAATATAGTCTTTTAGCTTATCCTTTTCCGATTTTGGATAATTCTTAAATTCTATATAAGGAGGATTGCCGATTACAATATCGAATCCACCATTCGTAAACACATCGGAGAACCAAGTATGCCAAAGGAAAAAATTGGTATTGGCGGAGGGATCTTCGCCAGAGGATAGAGTTATCCCTTTATCAAATAATTGCCTACGCACATTATGTATAATGTCGTTAAAAAGTTGATCTCGCTTTGTATGGTCGGAAGTGTTGTAGTATGAATTCAGCGAGGAAATAAGTGCCTCCCGCTCCGAGTTTTCTGAATCAAATAGATTGGATTGCCCGTTTATCTTAGTAAGATCGGAAAGATCAACTCCATTATAATTCTCGAGAAGAGAGTTACCCTGCATGATCTTGAAGTGAAGATTAGGCAGAGGTATAGGTTCGGTTTCCTCAACAATCATAGCCAACCAAAAGCGAAGTCGCGCAATATCTACTGCACCACGCTCAATATCCACACCATAGATATTCTGCTCCATTATGTGGCGCTTCATCTTGGCGGTGTCGGTATCGGCTTTCATGGCTATATATAGTTTTGACAGAATATTGACGAGTCCCATTGGAAATGCTCCTGAACCGATTGCCGGATCGCAGATCTTTACTGCCTGAAGCTTTTTGCGGATATAACGGCATTGTTCATCGTTAAGTTCGGATGCATCGAACGTCTCCACAAAACGGCGAATAAGGTCATGTGAGCGCTCCGGAAGTCCATTGATTAGATAAGCAATGATGGATTCACGGCACATATAGTCCACAATCTCTTTTGGAGTGTAGAACGCTCCCTTATCTTTGTTATCTTCGAGCAGATTCTCGAAGATGCGGCCAAGCATCTCCGGATCAATACCTATTTCCGCATCATCCGTATCATTCTCATCTATGGTGAAATTATAGCTGTCAAGAAAGTCAAAAAGCTTACGGAAATATTCAGACGGAAATATACATGATTTGGGATCGACATCATCTTTGGCAAACAATCCACCATTGAGGTAAGGAATATTTTCATTACCCGGTAAGCTCTTGGCTTCCTTAGTTCTATAAGGCTTGTCAGTATTTAGAACCTCAAAGAACAATGGCTCAAGCACTCCGTCAAGGAAGTCATCCTGAAGAGATGAATTATAGAAAAGGTCGTGCATATATTGACGGTTCTCGTCAAGCCAGCCTTTCCTTTGAAGGAAATAGAGGAATACTATGCGCCCGAACATCTTTTTGATGTAGTCGCGCACCAGTTTGTCGTTTCCATCAAAAGTGTCTTCAAACTGATAATTTGCAACTCCCAATTTACGTTCCACCCATTTATTGCCTTCCTTGACATATCTTTTTCCTGTAATGTATTGTACGAAGTCCGCATACAATTCACGGTATTCATCAAAGAAGTCATCACTCAAAGCATCAACCGAGAATGCTTTACGGATATTCTTAAAGGTTGGCGTCTGACTCTGTAGCAGATTGAATCGTTCGATGGCTGTGCGATAAAAGTTATCAGATTCCCCAAATACGAAAGTGAAGCGTTTGGGTGTAGTTGCCTCCTCTTTTATGTCGCAGATAAAAGATAATCTCCAATCTATTCCATCATTGAATACGACTATAGCTGCATCAAATTCTCCAGAAGTCTGATTAAGGAAACCTTTGACAAGGTTTCGTAAACCAACCTTCTTATGTGCTACTGAGCCTCTTTTAATTCTGTAATAGAAATATCCTATTTTAAAATTATCAGCGGTCTCTCCGAAACCGAAGAAATATCCGTCTTCCGTATCGGTAGCGGTATCAAACTTTTCAGGTATATTTCTAACATTGGCCTGAAAGACACCCTTTATGATGGCTTTCCAGGCCTCACGGTCAAACTTATTCTGGAAAATATTACGTAGTTGTTCTTTTGAGTATGCCATATCAGATGAATGTTTCAGAGATTATTATTGAGGGTGTGCCAAAGTCTTCATTACTCGAGGAAGAATGTGAATCGTGATGGTATTCCTCCACCAACTCAGATATACGATTAGCGAGGATGCGTCCATCATTTCTGATCTTCATGCGGTCGTTTTTGTACTCTTGTGAGATAGTCTTTAGTGATTTGGGGAGTCGTGCGTATGTCCCATCTTTGATATAGTTGCGCAATATGCTGCAATCACGTTTTAGTGTATCATCTTCGCATACCTGCTCTATGGTACGCAAAAACTTATCCGCGATCTGAGCAGTCTTGTCCAGATTGACATTTTTAATGGAATTGCTATCGGTCTGTGCCTGCAGGTCTTCCTGAAAAGTTAACACTGCACTGTTGACATGGGAATAATGCTGCTCTGGCTGGTTGAATGGAACAGCTCGCTCCTCCGGTTTTGCTTTCAGATATCTTACTGCAGACAGAAAATCAAGTATCTGTGGCTGATGACTTCCGGCAATCAGATAGAATTCCGTTTTAAGTTTAGATGAAACAAATACAACGGTAGAGCAGGAGTGTTTTCCCGTGTCACGGAGCACCCTGCTTTTAAGGGGAAGCTTTTTAATACGGTGATACCAGTCCCGATCGGTATTGTATAGAAAACGCAGTTCCCTCAGCAGGGCAATCTTCTTATCTACAATGTCTTTGACATTGGAATCAAACAGATTGAATTCCCTGACTATCTCCTCGCGGGAGTATATCTGAGCGTCCTCGCCAAATGCAGAGTGGAAGCCCTGCAATTTGATAAGTGCGTTCTTGTAGAGCTTGATCTGATTATCTCCGTCCGGAGAAGGATAAAACATATAGTTGTGTATGCTGTCCGCGATTGAGCCGATACGGTTAACTCGCCCTATGCGCTGCATTAGGCGCGAGGCGTTCCATGGTGAATCATAGTTGATGATCACATTGGAACGATGGAGGTTGATACCCTCTGCAAGTACATCGGAAGTTATGATTATTGAATAATCATTCTCTTGCTGGTCTAAAGGTACGTTGGCATCGAAATTGGCCTTGACGGTCTCATAAAGGCGATTGCGATTGGACGCCGTGACTTTCATTACATCACTTCTTCCAAGTACGCCTGTAAGAAAGTCAAAGAGATAATTTACAGTATCAACGCTTTCTGAAAATATCACCAGCTTTCCCGTGGGATTGATATCTGAAGAAAGAAATTCCGGAATGGAGGCGCTGAACTTGTCGAGTTTTGGATCTTCCTTGATCTTCGACCATTCCTCGGTAAGCTGCATCAATACATCGCGGTCATTATAGAGCATTTTGATGAAATTTCCGTCAAAATAATTCGCCTTATATAGGAAGTCCTCTTTGGTGTACCCCTTCTTCAGGATGTAATCCGTTATTTCATCCAAATCCATACTCTTGAACATCATATCCTTGATATTCAGTTCCGGAGCAATGATGACCTTATCCTCCTCAAACATCCGGATCATATCATTGGTTATCCGAAGTAAAGTCATGAGCGATTTCTTGAACGCATGGAAACTGCTTTCCAGACGTTTCACCATGTGGACCCGGTAAATGCCTGCGAGACTCTGGCCTATGTGTACTGCATTTTTATATCTTTCCCGAAGTTCAGGCTTAAGGAATTCAACAGCTCTATAACGGGCGTATGTAATATGCTCATCGGCCTTTTCATCGGTGAGAGCCGTGAGTGTAGTGGTAAAGCTTTGACTGAGTGATGGGGTCAATTCATACTCCAGCTCATTAGGAGGTAATATATGAGGAAAAACAATTCCCTGTTTTTTTAGATCTGCCTTATAATCAGGATCGTTAAGAATATTGCTTCTTGTACGACGAATAGTTACTTTGTCGATAACTTTATCCCTGATATCTTCATAGATACGGTCAACCTCATGGCTGACATCACGAGTATCACGCTCCCGCATCAGTTTTTTGTAGTTAGCTATATGTGGGGCGAAGAACTGCTTGAGATTAGTTATTCCGTCGATGGTGGCACGTTGGGTATCCTGAAAAAGTTGCAACTGGTTGAGCAGGTCTTCCGGTCGATTGTTAAGAGGAGTGGCTGACAATAACATCACCTTCTTTCGAAAGGACTTAAGCAAGCCTGGATTGGAACATGGAGCCTTGCAAATCTTCTGCAATTCATCATATCGGTTGGAAGCGTCCGAACGGAATTGATGAGCTTCATCCACTATTATAAGGTCAAAATCTTCTTTGTCATGATAGTTCCCTTTTCCCTCGAGTACTTTAGAAAGGCTTCCGTTGGTTATGAACTGTGCTTTTCGGGATATTCCAAATTGCTTGAATGTGGATTTCCAGTTATCCTCAAGTGCAGGAGGAAAGACTACGAGAATCTTTGTATTCTTTCCGTTGGCTTCAATGAATCGTTTAGCGATCATTGTGGCAATCATTGTCTTACCAAGACCTACGACATCAGACAGAAACAGTCCGTTGTGCTGCATCAGCATCTGATAGCCCTGTATGACTGCATCCTTCTGATACTTTAATTCCATCACTCCATCCGGAAGCTGGATGTTAAAGTCATCTTCCACCTGATTACCGAATACCTCAATCAGCACCTTTATATAAATCTCGTATGGAGTAGGCTGGTATTCTCCTAAATAGGTGTCATCGGTCGGTTTTCTTATATCGTCTAAGGATAAAGGTACGCTTTCATTCCATAGTGTTTCAAATTCCTCATGGCAAAAATGGACATCATCATAGTCTTTCATCGCCACGTTAAGTTCATATCGTGGAGCCTTACCTATACCCAGTCCTGAATCAGAAATGTTGGATGATCCCATAATGACCCATCCATCCGAATGTGGAGTATGATTGTCCGGTAGACATAGGTAGAATTTCGCATGAAGGTTTTTTGAAGGGTGGAGACGTAATTGTAAACGCCCTTCAGATAAGTCTTGACTAAGTTGCAGGATTCCCTCTTCAATCTCTTTGGTATAGTTGGAATCAATTATATCCCGTATAAACTGCTCGTTGAATAATTCTTTTGCCCGATCCGGAGCTTCGAGCATTTCCCATCCGAGATTATGCTTCCTAAATATATCATCGGCATTTATACCTATAAGAATACGTATGTCAGCGACATCGCCAAGTTCCTTTCTAAGTTTAAAGTACCCTGATGAACGGAAATAGCCGACAACAGCAAGGAATCGGTTGAATCCATGCATATTGTCGGCTATACCTTTTAGCTTTTCAAATAGAGTATTTGAAGGGGTATTATTAAAAAACTTTGTACTCATTCGGATTATCAAAAGTGACTCACGAATCTCCGAATGAGTCTTGTATATTTTGGTTTTGTCAGACCATATTACAAAAACGTGGAGCCTCAATCGTTGCTCGCTCCACTCTGTAAGGCTCTGGAAAATGCCCGTCTGTCGAAACGAGCAACGCCAGCCCCACGTTGTGCATATACAAATCGTCATTGCACACCTCCGGCTATCCACCTGAGATATGCAACTGGGATATAATATACACCCATAGGGCGTAACGTTGCCTCTTTTCTCCTGACAGACGTTGTGAATTTTCCAGATTCTACAGAGTCAGAACAAAAGCGCAAATTACGCCTTGCAATATGTCTACCCTCCCAATAAAAGTGTCAATAGACCCCTCTTTGTGGGCTGGCACTGCAAAATTACAAAAAAATAGTGATACATCAGTCCATTGGACGGAATAATTTCTGCAGGTGATATAAAAAACCTGTCGGTTGTTATCTTGTGTCGCTTTCGGAACTGATGGCTGATGATGGGGAGGTAGCCATGGAGGAATGTTCCGCCCTCAAAAGCGTGGCATCGTGCCTGACAACACTCAATAATTTTGCGTAATATCCCTCATTGAGTGATGAAATTTGCTAAAAATGTCCCTCATTGAGGGATTTTTTTTGTATCTTTGCAAAAAAATAATTCTATGGTAGATTATTCCCTCATAAGTTTTATGGAAGAGCGGCTGAAGAGTACACCGGTTGCATTCAGTCGATATATGTACAGTCGTATCAACTGGAACAGCCGTCTTATTGGGCTTACTGGTCCGCGTGGTGTCGGCAAGTCCACGATGATGCTACAGTATATGCTCGCGCAGCCTTCAAGGAAACAAATGCTTTATGTCACCGCAGACCACATGTGGTTTGCGACCCATTCCCTTGTGGAACTTGCTGATGACTTCGTGAAGTCGGGAGGAAAGTGGCTCTGTATAGATGAGGCTCATAGATATGAGGGCTGGTCTCGGGAGATAAAACAGATTTATGACGGCCACCCGGGCCTTCATATAGCCTTTACGGGATCGTCTGTTCTGGATATCAACAAGGGAGAGGCAGACCTTAGCCGCAGAGCATTGATGTATCACATGCAAGGTCTATCTTTCAGAGAATACCTTGAGATGTTTCATTCCATAAAAGCTCCACTTCTCAGCATGGAGGATATACTTAACGGAGAAGTGCAGATGCCGGATGCTCTCGAGCATCCTCTTCCTTTGTTCCGTCAGTATCTGTCGGAAGGCTATTATCCATTTGCAATTGAAGGAGATCTGGCACAGAGGGTGCTTCAGATAGTGAGCCTTACGGTTGAGACCGATATCCCCATGTATGCCGATATGAAGGCCTCGACTGCGCGTAAACTCAAGCAGATGCTCGGAATAATAGCTACGTCCGCCCCTTACAAACCGAGTGCCGATCATCTTGCGCAGGAGATAAGGGTTAGTAAAAACAACGTACCGGAATATCTGCTATGGCTGGAGAAAGCCGGGATGATCGGACAACTTCGCGACGATACAGGCGGAATGCGGGGTTTGGGTAAGGTGGAGAAGGTTTTTCTCGACAATCCGACATTAATGACGGTTCTTTCCGGTGGTAGTCCCAATGTCGGAAATCTACGGGAGACATTCTTCTACAATCAGATGCGTGTGGACTATGATGTGATGTCGTCAAAGATATCTGATTTTCGTATAGATGGAGCGACATTTGAGGTAGGAGGTCGCAACAAGGGGCAGCGACAGATTCGTGAGGCAGGGAAAGGATTCGTGGTGAAAGACGACATTGAGTATCGCCATGCTAACATTATCCCCTTATTCCTCTTCGGCCTTACCTATTGACGCATGGAAGACATATTTATGTGTCTAAAATTTAGGACACAATACACCTGTAGGTTATTATTAAGGATGAGTGTGTATGTAATTCCTCGGGATTGTTATGATGGAAAGTGATAAGATAGAGATACGCGGTGCAAAGGTGCATAACCTTAAGAACATAAACGTCGACATACCTCTTGGCAAGATTGTCGGCGTAGCGGGAGTTTCCGGATCAGGCAAGTCTTCGCTTGCCTTGGGTGTGCTGTATGCGGAAGGTTCGAGAAGATACCTTGAGGCGCTTTCTACCTACACGAGAAGGCGTATATCGCAGGCTACAAGGGCAGATGTGGAGGAGATCCTCCATGTCCCCGCCGCCGTCGCTCTCCATCAGAGACCGGGTGTGCCCGGCGTTAGAAGCACTTTCGGTACGGGAACGGAACTCCTAAACAGTCTGCGACTTATGTTCTCGCGTCTTGCCAGCCATAAGTGCCCCAAGTGCGGCCACTATCACCGGCCTTCCCTTGATGTGGCTGCCGAGAAAGAACTTGTATGCGATAACTGCGGTACTCATTTCTACGGTCCGGGTGCCGAGGAACTTGCATTCAACAGCACAGGTGCATGCGAAAAGTGCGGTGGTACGGGTGTCGTCATGACAGTAGACCGTTCCACTCTTGTGCCCGACGAGTCGCTGAGCATTGACGATGGGGCAGTGGCTCCATGGAATAGCCTTATGTGGTCGCTGATGACTGATGTCTGCCGGGCGATGGGCGTGCGCACCGACGTTCCATTCAATCAGCTTACGGATGCGGAGCGGGACATCGTCTTCAACGGCCCCGCTGTCAAGAAGACGATTCTGTATAAGGCAAAGAAGAGCGAGACTGCCGGGGAACTTGACTTCACCTACTACAATGCGGTCTATACCGTGGAGAACGCTCTCTCGAAAGTGACCGATGAGAAGGGCATGAAGCGCGTCGAGAAGTTTTTGAAAAGCGACGTGTGTCCGTGTTGTCATGGTACCCGTCTGTCGGAGGCGGCACGCGCTCCGCGCATCGCTGGTATTGGTCTTGATGAGGCGACTGCAAAAACACTTTCGGATGCCATAGAATGGGTCAAGGGTGTTCCCGATACTCTTCCGGATGAAATGAGGCAGATGGCGGTAAACATAGGAGAATCGTTCTTGTTGACTGCGCGGAGGCTCGTTGATCTCGGGTTGGGTTATCTTAGTCTTGACCGTGCATCGTCCACACTCTCTACCGGTGAGCGGCAGCGAATGCAGCTCGCAAGGGTAGTGCGCAACCGCACCACCGGAATTCTGTATGTGCTTGACGAACCCTCCATAGGCCTTCATCCTGCAAACATCAACGGATTGAAGGCTGTGATGCATGATCTGATAACCGACGGTAATTCGATAGTGCTTGTGGATCATGATTCCCAGATACTGCGCGATGCCGACTGGATGGTGGAGCTTGGACCGGGAGCCGGCGCCAACGGCGGCAGGATAATCGCGGAGGGCACAATACCGCAAATCGAGCATAATCCGGATTCCAGAATCGGACCTTTTCTCGCCGGTGATGCTGAGCGCAGAATCAGGCCGGAGATTCCGCATGATATGATCTTCGCTGAAGGGAGAATCCGGATGTCTACAAAAGGAATTCATACGGTGAGACCCCTTGAAGTAAGTGTCCCTAAGGGTCGGCTTACGGTGGTGACAGGTGTCTCAGGTTCTGGAAAGACAACCATGGTTCTTGAAAGTCTTGTCCCCGGACTTCAGGCTTCCATTGAAGAAAAGGAATTGCCTGAGCATGTAATATCGGTAGATGCTCCCGGGGTAAGGCATGTGAAACTTATCGACTCTACTCCCATAGGCGCCAACGTGAGGTCTACTGTGGCGACATACGCCAACATCCACGACGAGTTGCGCAAGATCTTCGGACGGTCGAAGGATGCGAAGGCGCTGGAACTTAAGGCTGGTGACTTTTCCTATAATACGGGGAGCCTTCGATGCCCTGTGTGCGACGGCACAGGTACGGTCAGCCTTGACGTGCAGTTCCTGCCTGATGTGGATATACCGTGTCCGGAGTGCAAGGGCTCACGCTACAGCAAAAGAGCCTGGTCGGTGAAGATTCCGGGAGCCTCCGGTCATCCGGTTTCGCTCCCTGAGCTGATGGATGATGATGTGGAGGTGGCTGCTGAGGAATGTTCCGCACACAAAAGCGTGGCATCGCGTCTGACTACACTCAACAATCTCGGTCTCGGCTACCTCACCCTCGGTGAGGCTACTCCGAGTCTTTCCGGCGGCGAGGCGCAGCGGCTGAAATTGGCTACCGAGATGGGACGTGAGCAGAGCGATACCCTGTTCGTGTTTGACGAGCCAACAATCGGTCTTCATCCTCTCGATGTCATAAAGCTGATTGAGGTGTTCCAGCGGCTGATAGAGCTCGGGGCTACCATACTGGTGATCGAGCACGACCTCGACGTGATCCGTAATGCCGACTACATAATTGATATGGGACCCGGCGGCGGCCAGGACGGCGGAAGGATTGTGGCTGCCGGCACTCCGAGTGAGGTATGCGCTAATCCGGAGAGCCTGACAGGCCGTTTTATCAAGTGAAACAGTGGCGCCTTTATAGAGGAGAATCCTCCCAATGGAAGTTATCGCGTCCGGCTCCGATCTCGAAGTTATACATCGCGATGCCGAGGTCGATCTTGGTGTAGCCTGCAAGTGATGATCCCTTGATCGGCTTTACCTTGTCCTGCGGTATGTACTCAAAATAAAACTTCTGCTGGTTGATGGCGGTAGGTGCTAACAAGGCAGCCTCTACACCCTCCTTAAACCATTCAGGAGAGTCAGGAGTCACATTGCTGACCTGATCGGGACGTTTTATTTTGTGAGTGCGATAACCGTCAGCCTCGCCATATCCTATGGCGACGCACAGCACTATCTTCTCATCGCTGCCGACGGCAAATGCTCCGTCTATCTTCTTGTAGGTCAACCCGACAAAGCATGTGTTGAGCCCGATGCTCTGTGCGAAAAGCACCAGTTTCTCACCATAATATCCTGCCCTGTATTCCAATGATTCTGATTTCTTTCCGACTATCATTATATAGTTAGACACGTTGGAGAATGAGCCATACGAAAGAAAACCCTTGAAGGCTTTTCTCTCGTTGAGCACCAATTGCATATTAAGGTCCCCTTCTCGGTTCAGTTTTGAGATTTCATCCTTAAGAGCCTTAACGGCACTTTCATCAAGAGGACGGTCCTGATATTTTCTTACTGAATGTCGATCGCGCAGGGCTTCAAGTTCTGTCATTTTCATTATGTTTTTATGAGACCATGTCTCGGTTATTTATACACTTAGGGCAGATTCCCTTGATCATAAGGTTGATTGATCTCACCTTGAAGTCATCAGGAAGCTTTATATCGGGTAAGGATATGCTGTCAATGCAATACAATTCACCACATTTCTCACAGTAGAAATGTGGATGCTGGTCCGTTGCTGTGTGATGATGCTCCGCATGGCATACTTCATATTTCAAAGAGCGACTGCCGTCTTCGATCACATGAATGATCTCTTTCTCGGAAAAAAGCTGTAGCACACGGAATATACTACCCTTGTCCATCGGAGCTAAGGCAATTTCCAGATCAGCGAGGTTTACCGGATGGGAATTCCTCATCAGTTCCTTCAAGACGAGTATCCTATTCGCAGTAGGTTTAACGCTGTTTGTCTCTAATATCTTCTCGATATCTGTGTGGGTCATACTCATATTTTTCTGCAAAGATAATAATTTTCTCGTGCTATCTGACTATAAAGAGTCAATTTTAGAAGAAAAATCAGGTCGGAGACCTGGTAATTATGCCTAAAACCCAGACTTAAGTCTGGGGCATCTTGAGCTTATAGCCCTGTAGCCTCTGAGAGGCACTTTGTTGCAGAATCGGCAGGTATATCTGCCAATTCTTGCATATTTGTAGTAATCGGCATATATACCTGCCGATTATTACAATTATGTTTGGATTGGAAGATATAAATGCTTATCTTTGCAATAAAAACAAAGTAATGGAAATTATTCGCAGACAAATGTACCTCGACCACATCATTTCTGTCATGAACAAGGGCATGATGCTTGTATTGGTGGGTCAAAGACGCGTGGGCAAAAGCTATATACTTTTGGACCTCAAAAAATGGATAAAGGAAAATGAACCTACAGCCAATATTGTATATCTAGACAAAGAACATAAAGTCGGAGATGAGATAATGGATGCTGGAGCCCTCTATCGCATGGCAATTGAAAATCTCCCAATCGGAGGTCGAAACTACCTTTTAGTGGATGAGGTTCAGAACATCGAGAATTATCAAGATGCTTTGCGTAGTCTTTATACGGAGGAACGTTGTCAGATAATCGTTACCGGCAGCAACGCATACATTTATTCTTCCGAGCTTGGCACAAGACTCGGAGGACGCTATATTGAAATACCAATTTATAGTCTATCTTACACTGAGTTCCTTGAATTCCACAAACTACCTGACACGGAAGATAGTCTCCAGCTGTATCTAAAGGTCGGAGGCCTTCCAGGACTAAGACATTTTGATCTCGGCGATAACCGACAGGTTTCCGACTATATACAGGGTGTATATACAACAATCATGATGCGTGATGTAGTGGAGCGGGCAAACATCCGAAATGCAACATTTCTTACCAACCTTGCTAAGTTTGTCGCAGATACCACTGGCAAACCTGTTTCTCCTACAAATATTGCCAACACGATGCGCGGTCAAGGTGATAAAATTACAAAGGCCATTACTTCGGATTACCTTGAATATATGTCGAATGCATTGGTCTTTAAGCCTATCCTTAGATATGACATTCATGGTAAAAGACTCTTCGAACAGACTTTCAAGTATTACTTCACCGACCATGGCATCCGTAATTTCCTATGTGGATTCAAAGTGCGGCAATCCATAGAGAAAGTCATGGAGACTGTCGTCTTGAATCATCTTCTTATGCAGGGTTTTGAGGTGACTGTCGGTGCTCTCCGCAACGGAGAAGTCGACTTTGTGGCAGAACGCGATGAGAAACGAATATATTTTCAAGTCACTTATTTGTTGGCTTCTCAGGAGACTATTGACAGGGAATTCGGAAATCTCAATGCCATTCAGGATCAATATCCTAAATATGTAGTGTCGATGGATCCAATAGGCGGAGAAGTAGATGGATATCCTGGTATCCTTCATATACGTCTACGCGATTTCCTTAAAATGAGTTTTTAATATTTTAAGTTTCGCTTGTTCTAATTCTGTGTAATTCAATGCTAAAAGCTTTAAAGTTGCGTAGCTTTCTCTGCGAGCTCCGGCCGATGCGCAGCAAGCCGCAATCATTGCGAGCTTGCCATAACCGCGACGCGAAGCTTCCCAAAGCATTGAAACTCTGCCCCTTTGCGTCTTTGCGTGATAGTAAAAGAGCGAAAGTAAAGTTAATAATATTAGAAATTTAAGTTGAGCTTGTGAAGCTTCAGAAGAGATACTTACACTTTGGGGTATCACAGAACAAGGTGTCATAAATTTTAGGACAGAAACAAGCAAAAGTGTCCTAAATTTTAGGACACTTTTATCAAATCTTTATAAAATTGGCTCTTATTCAAAGCCGATGGATAGGAAATGCAGTATCGGTGCAAGGCCGGTGATCCAGTAATACCATCCGTGCACTCCGCTGCGCATTCGATAGTCGATTGGTATTCCCTGTTTCTTCATGGCGAGAAAGAACTCGACATTCCCTTCATAGAAGTAGTCATTGTCTCCGCAATCCACATACCATCTTATGCCCTTAAGCTGTTCGATTGCCTGTGGCGTAGCGTTCTTCACAAATGCGGAAGGATCATTGGCAATAAGCGCAGCCGCATAGTTCTTGTCTGTCTGTGCCATCTGGCTTTGCTCAGGATGACCGAGTATCCCGCTCATCGCGCATGACGCACCATACACTTCCGGATGTTTCTGGGCGTAGGCGATTGCAGCTTCTCCTCCCATTGACGCTCCCGTAATGGCGCGGTGTTTTTTATCCGCAATAGTCTTATACGAAGAATCGATCAGCGGAATAAGCTCATTATGAAAATATGACTCATAATCCCATCCGGGGACTGAAAAATAGCCCAAATGCTGTCCGAGATGAAAATCTCCGTTCCCGCTTGCATCAGGCATGACTATGATCATCGGCACTGACATCCCGGAGCGGATCGCGTCATCTGCTATCTGCGGCAGATTGCCCATGCTGATCCACATCTCATGTGTTCCTCCAGCCGGGTGAAATAGGTAGAGAACCGGATAACGCCGCTCGCTGTCCTCATAACCGTTTGGCAGATAAATTGAAAAATCCTTATTGACACCCAACACATCACTGCTCATCGAGCAATGTTCCACGGTTCCGTTTCCAGGCAGATTTCCGAAATGATGCACGGCCTTATGCCGCTCTAATAACTTTCCCATAAAACCGTATTATTTTCTTCGGTCGATTCGGCATGCAACCGGTCCCGAGCATACTAAATGGTATTCAGGATGGCGCTTAAACCATGCAACAGCGTATGAACATGTGGCGGCTATCTTATTGCCTTCGGCTAATATCTTGTCTGCTGCAAGTTTTACCAACTTCCCTGCGATTCCCTCTCCTCTCAGCGAAGGATCCACAAATGTATGGTCAATTGTCGATACTCCGTCTTCTGTCGGAAACGTCACTTCCGCTATCACCTTACCCGAAGGGTCTGTAGCGTAAATCCTATCTTTTTCAGTTATAAAATCCATAGTAATAAATTTTGATTGTGATGTAATATTATAACGTAGAAATCCCTTCAGGAGTTGATTTGCTATGCTATCCCAAGCAGCTCTATCTCAAAAATAAGTGTAGAACCTCCAGGAATCCCGGGCTGACTAAACTTTCCGTATCCCTTATCTGCCGGAATATATATTTCCCACTTATCCCCGACATGCATCTGCTGCAGTGCAATAATCCAACCTTCAATCAAATCCTTAAGGCGAAATGCCGGAGCAACTCCACCAAGGCTACTGTCAAACTTCTTTCCATTGATTGTCTTCCCGATATAGTGCACCGTCACTACACTGTTCCTGTCAGGAGTTCTTCCTTCAGCATTCCCTGACTTAATCACACGATAATACACTCCGCCATCAAGAGCCTCAACTCCCGGCTCCTGCGCTTTCTCTTCCAGCCACACCTTATTCTTCGCTGTGTATTCTTTCTTATCTTTTCCCATATTAATTTTGGCTAAATTAAATAGTTTTGTTGGAAAGGATTTGTCGCATCGTAGTGAGGAGGTGAGGATTAGATGCCAGTATTGAGTGATTGCGGTCAGAACGTATAGATTCTATTATGGCTCCGGCTTCCCTTGCTATGAGCTGTCCTGCTGCCACGTCCCATCTATTGAGATTCAGTTCCCAATAGGCATCAAGAAATCCGGCGGCTGTATAGCAAAGGTCGATTGCTGCAGAGCCCATCCGTCGAATACCTCTTACACGAAATGCCATACGGCTTATCTCTGCAAGATTGTTGTCAAGATTGTCGTTTCTGTCGTAGGGCATTCCTGTAGCGACTACGGCTTTTGACAATTCAGCTTTTTCGGAGCAATGGATTGGCTTACCATTGAGCCATGCACCGGCACCCTTCACTGCATAAAAGCATTCTTGCAGATATGGGGAATATACCACGCCTACCATAGCTTCCTTATTATGTTCAAGCGCGATTGAAACGCAGAATGGTGGAAGCCCCATAGCGAAATTGGTAGTGCCATCAAGCGGATCAATCACCCAACGCCATTCTCTATCCTCATGATCACGCCCGGATTCCTCGGATATTACCCCGTGATCAGGGAAATGCTCGCGGATGTAGGTTAGAATTGCAGCTTCAGATTCCTTATCAGCAATCGTGACCACATCGCTATCGTTGAGTTTAGTGGTTTGCTGGAGGTTATGCGTACGGAAATAGCGCATATGGATTTCTCCGGCTTCTTCAGCCATAGTAAAAGCCGCTTTTATATATGGCTTGAGTTCGTGGTGAATTTCTGTGAAAAATTTATTTAATTCCATGATGAAATTTTATGAGATGTATCTACTTTGTCATTGGATTATATGGTATGATCCCATATAACTCCTCAAAGTTAATAAAAAAATCATAGAATACAAAATTGAACTGCATCCAGAAAGTTAGACACAAAACTTTTAGGGTGCAGTTCATTTTTTGAGACGTGGCCTAAGATTACTCTACCGTTATATTCGAACCTTCATCCTTATATTCTGTCAACGAGTCGTACTTAGTATTGCTCACAGTAATCGTACTTGCATAATTGGCATAGAGTTCAAGGCTACCCGCATGGCTTGTATCTTGGATGCCATAGAGATTGACAATAGAGAGATCTTTTGCCAATATGCTCATCTGCGGAGTGTCAACAGTAAATAATCCAATTACCGCACCATTTGCGAATACCGAAATTTTGGGAGCCGAGATACAGTCGCGTAGCAAAATATTGGCTTGTTCAGATGCAAAGACCGCCAGCGGAGACTTGAGAGTCTGATTGCCGAAGGTAATCAACATACATTTTGCATCCGCCTCGATTCTCGTCAGTGCCGGTCCGGTAATATTGATCTGCAATTCATTGACTCCCGGCGCATTCATATATTCGGGCAGATTAAAGTCAAGAAACAGTGTGTTGCTCTCGACTCTGACATCTACACAGTCTACATATACATCCAGTCCGATAGGTTTCACTGAGGGAGCTACAGTATCATTGACAGTGTAATTGACATAAACTGGGACAGAACAGCGAAGCTCGTGAAAGGTGTCTTTGTCAAAATTAAAGACCGCTTGTTTAAGTGGTGTGTATTCATCCTGAGCCTGCGCAATCAGGGAGCATATAATTGCTAAAAATATGAATATCTTTTTCATAATAGTCTTCATTTAAATAAACCTTTTACTTGTGGTATGTCATTGGATTGTTTGATTATTCCTCCGCGCGTAGTGTGACGTACAATTGATTTCGGCTTGACATAATAGCCGATTTGACTCATATCGGTAGCATTATAATCTGCCTTATCAACGATAATATTGGTGGTATAGGCAGTTGAGCCGCCGGTAGCGTTGATATTCAGCGTTTTGATGAGACTTCCTCCCCCTATATATCCCTGTGAGTTCTCATTAAGAGTCAAATTCATTTCAGCTGACTGAACGGCGTTGATGATGAATGTGGAGCCGGCGGACACTGTAGCAGTGACGGTGGAGGTCTCGATAGGATTATTGAAGAGCAGGTGAGACTTCCCTTTGACATTGAGGCTAAGCGACTGAGGAGTCGAATAGAATCCCTGAACGGCTATGTTGCTCCCGTTTGTCAGAGTCAGCGAGGTCAGTTTTGGTCCTGTAATTGACATCTGCAGCTCATTCTGCGACGGCATTTTGAGCCATGAAGGAAGTTTTAACGATATATTCAGAGTATTATCTGCTCCCTTGGATATCATGACACGTGACACATATACATCAAGACCGGAGATCCTGATAAAACGATTGTTGGGAAATTCCTCGTTAACGTTATATGTGCCACAAAGCCCGTCAATGCTTACCTTGCCATTGAAAAGCCCGTTGGGCCTCAATATCTTGACAACTGGTTCCTTATCGGCTGCCATAGTGGGTAAACCAACTATGGTCAGTGCTGTAAATAGCAATAGAGTTAATGGTTTCATAATAGATCGAGATATTGTTGTTGGGCAGACGCCGAGGCCTCAGACGTCTGAATTTTCTTACGTATACGATGTTTCTGTGCGTAGACAGCACCCGGAGTTTGAGAGGTAAGCAGGCAGATGACGCGAGCCGAAAGACCTGCTGCACTGTAAAGCATAAGTACCCTTTCTGCTTGGCTTAGAGTCGGTACGTCCTTCTCCAGACGCGTGATGATATTGTCAAAACATTCGTTGAGAGTGTGAGCAATCTCTTCGATGACCTCTGCAGAGCGGAATCGTTCTATCTCATCGGCGAGAGTTGCCGATATTCGTTTTGTCGCTCCCTTGTCGCTTACCGACACGTCAATCATTAGATTGCCCATTAGCTCAATCGAACGGTTTCGTTCGCTAAAGAGATCCGACATCGCCCTACGACGTTCTATGGAAAGCATCAGCAGGTCGTTCTGCTTCTGCAGCAGACGCCGGAGCTCGGAGGCATGACGATAAAGGAGCCACCATGTAGCCATACCTGCGGCAAGGAGCAGCAAAGCCACACAAAGCGACAACACCACAATCCGGTTGCGGTCACGTGTCTGCCGCTCAGCACGGGCAGAATGTTCTATTTCATAGAGCCGTGAATAAATTTCTTGTGCCGAAGCCTCCGACAAGCGAGATCCAAGTACTGATGCCAGTTTTCGGACAGTCACCATCGACATTTGAGTATTGCCTGTAGAGTCGTAATATCTCAGCATTGCCTCGAGATCGTCAGGATCGCTGAGCTGTGTAGGATCGATGCCGTCGATTACTGCATCCGCGCTATCCGACAACCCTTCTGAACTGTATATCTCAGCGAGCATAGCCATCTGCGACACCGGCATCCAGAGATCGTTTGAATAAAGATGCACAAGTGCATCACGTGCCATTTCTGAGTGTCCTGTCTTCATGGCTGGGAGTGGCAAAACATGGAGACGAAACTCATCGGTCGAGTCCATAAGCTCGAGCTGTTTCATTGCAAGGTCGTGTTGGCCTGCATTGATTGCGGAAATTACAAGTTCCTGACGCACCAGACTGTCATTTGGTGCCCACTCCGCAGCTTGCTGCGCATACGCCAGTTCCGCCTCCGCATTGCCGGCACTCCGATGGCATTTTGCGATTATTTCATACAGGCGTGCGCACACTATAGAGTCTGTTTGAGGAAGATCGAGTGCAGAAGCAGCTATATTCATTGCCGAAGCATAATCCGATTCAGAAAATGCATCCTCTGCTCGAGCCAGTTCTGTTGAAGCCGATTCAGACCGGGCATTCGAACATGCTGACAGAAGCGCTGTCAGTATTATAATAATGTATGTGCAGGGCTTTTTCATTGCGGGTTCTTTTGGGGTCTGTTGTAGCAAAAATTCATACCGCAAAATTAGGACAAAAAATATAAATATGCAACATTCACAATGCCCAAAAATCTAACACGCGATTTTATGATTTTCAGTCTATCAATGCTTTAGCCTATATAAGATTTTTCAAAATCTAACGTCTTGCCTCAAACGCTGACGTGACAGATTATTGTATACAATTTCTGATATCTTTGCGACGATTTCTTCTGTCTGCTCCATGTCATAGCCGGAGTTTTCAATGAAGACTGCGATGGAATAGTTTCGACCGTTGGGAAGATGCACGTATCCGACATCATTGATGGCCATTAGTCTCCCATCTGGTAAAGTGAAGCCGGTTCCTGTCTTATGTCCGACCACGGCGTCTGTGCCTGCCAAGGGTTTTGCAAGCCGGTTGACGCCTGTAGCACAAGTCTCCATCAATTGCTTTACGTTGCGAGTATATAGATCATTAAAATCATGGTCAAAACTATCCAATAATCTAGCCATAGCTATAGGCGTTGATGAATTTTCATAGCAAAGTCGATGGTCTTCATACATTTCGTCTTCAGTATAGGCGATATTGACGTTGTCAATTCCAAGTCTTTTCAATGCCAGCATCGCATTCTCTGTTCCACCCATTATTTTCAAAAGGATATCTGAAGCATTGTTGTCGCTCTGTTGCAGTGCATACGCCATAATATCATAAAGAGGGAGTTGAATGGTATCTTCTCCTTCATATTTTTCCCGCATCGGACTATAGGTATCTGGTTTTAGGTCAGATTGCGTAATTGTCAATGTATCAGGAGAAAGCGCACTGCTCAAACGAAGATAATCTCCAAGCGCAACAGCAATCGGGAATTTATAGACACTCAGCATAGGGAATACATGGTTTCCATTGACCTCTACGGTATCCTTTCTATCGATTATCACCGCAATGCCTATATTTGCATCCCTCCCTTCCACGTATTCGCTCAGTTCCTTTTGTAAGGAAGATACGGGTTTAGCCTTTCCGCAGGACTGAACTGATATTATTATAAATGCGATGGCAATCAACAGTATATATTTTTTCATAAATAATTGGTCAAATTAAACGTATTTTATCATAAATGTATCAGAGATTGACGCTTGCTTTAGCATGCAGGTAGCCAATTATGCATTATGAATTATGCATTCCTACTTAATCTTGTCAGTAGTCAAGCAAGCGGCCATAGTCGTTCCAGTCGCCGATCATCTCGCCGCGTTCGCTCGCCTCGATCAGTTTCTTCAATCTTGATTCAAACAATTCTTTCCCGGCTCGTACCCTCTGTATGTTGTCGATGCGAACCCGTTGATATAAATCCGGAAAAGTCTGGAAGTTACGATATGCCAGGGGATTGGGGGAGAAGTGTTCCAAAATGTCGGCGTCAATTATAAATTCTTCCGTAAGATCCGGACATACCTCACGTCCCTTGTCCGTCATTAGTCCGAGTTTTTCAAGACGGCGGCAACGCTCCTTGTTCAGCTCTGTCCATACACTTCTTTTCTGGCGCTTGCTGAAGCGTTGGTAGGACACTCCATCCACATTTTTAAGGTTTGAGTCGATCCATCCGAAACACAGGGCTTCCTCCACTGCGTCAAGATACCACAGTGCATCCTCCGGCGGAGTCTTGCCTCGTTTCACGGCAATCCAGCATTCCTTCTCGGATGTACAGTTGTCGGTAAGCCACTCGCGAAATTCACCACGATTCCGTATGTCAAGTATATTTTTCATTATTCCTCGCTAATGCAACGGCTGTTACTGTAACCGCCTTTGCAAAGATAGAAATTTTTGCAGGACTGACCAAATGTAGTTATAGGAATCTTCAATTTTTCGTAGACAGTATGACACCTCCGATTATCATGGCGGTTCCTACTGCCATTACGAGTGTGAAGGGCTCGCCGAGGATTATTGTTGAGGCAAGTATAGTGACCTTAGCGTGCTCGCCACAATCGCGACGCGAAGCTCCCAAAATCATTGAGACTCTGCTACTCCGCGCCCTTTGCGTGAGATTTTTAGAGATTGCGAAAGTTGAATTAGTTATCTACGTATCAAGATGCCTTTCATCCATTGCGATTCATTATGGGTCTGATAGATCAGTAGTTTTTCTTCCTCCGTACATCCGATCAGTATCTTAATTTCAGAATCACGTTTCGATAAATCAACTATACACATTATAGCGTCTATTTTCTTTTCTCCTGTTCCGACCCATACATCAATCCCTTCATTATCCATTGAATTTGTATCTTTCAAGTATCCATAATCCACCTTATACAGAAAATCTGCAAACTTCGGATGGGTTGTCCCCTTAGGTCTGTCAATGACTATTTCCGACTCACTGACAAGGGAATCCAGCATTTCCCAGAACTCTCTGTCGAATCCTGTTTCGTTTAGTCGGGTATGGCTTTTATAGTCGTTCATTTAGATATTGTTGGTTAAGACGTTTATCACCATATAATCCTGTTCATGCTCTGAGACTATCTTTCCCTTGAAGGAAATGAAGCTTCAATCATTAGATTTTTTGAAAAAGATCTGACAAATTAACTGGCATGATGGAAATATAATTTTTAGATGTGTTGAAATTATCAAATCCAATTATTTATGCTTGTTTAATTCGGTTATGCTTCCCATTAGTTGGTAGACTCTTGTGCCGATTGTCTGTGGCCACCTGTCTGATGGATTGACATCTAATTTCCGTGCGATTTCCATTGCCGATGAAACATTGGGAAGAAGTCTTGAAACCTCGTAGTTTGACTCGGAATAGGAACCGAGAAGATCTCGCATTCTTCTCTTAAGCCATGTTAGTCCGGAACTACTTTTCCTATTGGCTATCATGGCCGTGGTTGTAGGTTCGTCATATTTCCTGACATCTTCAAGATGCAGGAGAAGCCATAATTCAAAGCAAGGGTTGCTCATGCAGAAATTAAGATGTGGATTCTGCGCACATAACTGGGCTATCTGCGAGAGCATACGTTCATGCCATCGGTCTCGGTCGATTACGATCCATAATTCATCGTCATCCTCAATATTATATTGACGCATGAAGTCTGTAATCTGAGCATGCACGCTCTCAGGCGATGATTCATTGGTGTCACGTGAAAGAATCTCCACATGAACATTTGGAGCCCGAAGCTTATCCTTCACAGCCGAGAAGTAGATGGATTCAGTGCATCTGCCTTCACTGGCGATGACAACGAGTCGTGCTGACCGCACACCTTCGAGCCGAACAAAATCCTTACGCTTTCTCATTCTTTGGCCAATTTAGGGTTTCGATAGGAGCAAAGAATGGAATGGCACTGTAGCGGCCTTGAAGATACCCTTTCTGCACGTTCTCGCGTGGCTTGTATTCTGCAAGCGACACGAGACGGGATGAGCCGTCTTTATCTTTTTCCACAAACCATACCTCATCCGAGCGGATAAGATCAAGATTCAAGAGATTGCACTCATGTGTTGAAATGATAAGCTGAGTATCCATGTCTGACAGTTCATGAAGGTAACACTCAATAAGTTTCTGAGACAGCAAAGGATGCATGCTTCGGTCAAGCTCATCGATCATGTAGTCTACTTCATTATTGCCGAGATCAATAAGCATAGGTATGAAGTCGAGGAGACGGATGGATCCATCGGATTCCTCGTCCATCTCAAATACAATCTCTTCTTCATCTTCATTTCGATGGACGGCCTTCTGTTTGGTGATTGAGTAGGTTCCGTCATCCTTGAAGTCGAAGAAGAAGCATTCGTTGCTCTCAGGATCAGCCACGAGAAAAGTCCGATCGGGGACAGAATTACCGATGATTCTGTCCAAAAGACTTTCGGGTAGATTGGTTTCCTCTTTAGTCCGAACCGGGAATCTGCGTATATCCACGATGCCGGTGTTGAAGTATTGAAGTAAGCTTCGAGTAGCCTCATGGAAATTGTTGTCTTGTTCCGCATTGAATGATATTCCACGGAAACGAGTTCCTGGGAATATGATGCGTAGCCCGGAGGCAAACCATGAGTATGCGGCTTTAATCTGGCAAAGACCCTTGCCATTGCGTAAGATGTATTCGGACAGGAATGTCTTTCGTGTTGGAGTCCCTTCCCCTAAGAACTTTATAAACTGAGTTGCCGAAGTATCTCCAGAAATGTCTCCAAATTCAAATTCATTGCCTTCATCAGTTGTTTTTCTGGTAAAAACGAGTCTATCGTTTCGGGCATTTATCTCATAGAGCCATTCCTCTTTTATCCCGTTTATCGAAAACTCCAGTCCGTATGCGAAATATCTGCTTCCGGTCTTGAACTCAATCTCAATCCTGGATATCGGTATGATGGGTTTGGATAGCTTGAATGGTTCAAAATCTCCGATTGGAAATTTTCCCAATGCCAGTTGCTGAATCAATGCTACAGCTTTGATGACATTGCTTTTCCCGGATGCATTGGCTCCATAGATCACACCAAATTTCAGTGCGGATATATCATCACGTTTCTGAGCCCGGCTTACATGAGCAGGATGGACGGAACCTTTACCGGCAACGAAGCTGATAGCGGTCTCATCCTTAAAGGAATATATGTTTTCAAAAGTTGCTCGCAGAATCACTGTTTGTCGTAAATTTACAATTATAATGCAAAGATATGACGAATATTTGAAATAGACAAGTGTCGTTGATAAAATTATGATTGTAAATTGTAGATTGTCGACATCGATGAATCACTCTCATTGTGCCCTGGTGTGTTCAATTGTAGCTGTCATCAGATAATAATGTTCACGCCCATATTCATTATCCTTTATCGTTCGGATTATAGTATCCATCATAACGGCAGGTCTTTGAAATCATCAATCATGTAATCCGGTTGAGCCGCTTTTAGCGAGGCGATTGAACCGTTGCCGTATGTCACAGCGCAGGTCATGCATCCCGCTGCGTTGCCCATCATTATGTCTACGTCTGCGTCTCCTACCACTAAAGTGTCGTCGGCATTCCAGCCGAGAGCCTTCAGAACTGTCAGTACCGGCTCCGGATCAGGCTTCCCTTTGGAGACGCTGTCGGCTCCAACCACTATGTCAAACCAATCCTCGATTCCAAGTCTCTTCAGGTAGTCTGTCAGCGACACGAGTCGTCTGCTTGATGCGATGGCAAGTCTGTGGCCATTGGTTCTAAGTTGTGTGAGGGTCTCGATTACTCCCGGGAATGCCTCTTCATGCGCGTCTTTCTGCAATCTGTCGTAATTCGCACGGAAAACCTTGGCAAATTCTTTATTTGAGATATCCAGATCCGGATAGAGATACCGTCCTGCCTCATCGGTACGTATGCCTATGATAGAGCGGCATTCCTCATCGGTCTTATCAGGAAGCCCCATATCCTTTATAGTAGCCTTTATAGTGGAAAGTATTACGCCCGATGTGTCCATCAGGGTTCCGTCGAAATCAAATATATAGTTCATCATATTGATAATTAATGTTTTTCTACTTGCAAGCATCAGTTGACAATGTAGGAATTGAATGAATGGGCCGGAAGGTTGACATTTAGATATTTCCCGTTAATTTCTATTGTCATTGGCTGTGCTTCATCAGTAAAATTGCCGGCAACAGCCACATACTTGCCATTAGGATTTCTTGCTATCAATATCGATGTCCGCTTGTCATCCTTACATTCATATCCCAAGATCTCCGCGCCTTGATCTATTACATTGGAAAAATGCTTCACTGCATAGTATTCCGGGGTGTAGCGCAGGGTGTGGGTCTCAGGATCAAGCTCCACAAGTGCATTCTGCTCCCAGCCCCACTGGCTTCGTCCCCTCTTCGGAAGAAGGAAATTCCAGTTATACCATTCATCGCATCCCTTGCCGATGTTATCACCTATCAGGAAGAATGTATGCTCTCCGGCCTTCCAGTCCATATCTCCGTTTCCGCACTCGCTCTCAGAGCATATATAGCTGAATTCAGGATACTGCTCTCTTATTGCAGGAAGAATCTCTCGTCCCTCCCACTGGAAAGCAAGCCCGGAAAGCTGACTCCTGAGAACAGAATCAGATAGAATCCTCTCTACATGGTCCTGTCGGTTTGTGTTGAATGTCCCAAGATAGATCTTTACGTCAGGATTCTTTTTCTTAAGTGTCGGAGCAAGATAGTCACGGTTGAACCGTACAGTTCCCTCGGCTGTCCATGCACAGCCCGGATATGGAGTATAACTGTAGGCCTCATTCTGGTAGATTACCATATCAATTGGCACCCCTTCGTTTTTATATGCATCGACGAATTTACTGAAATAGTTTGCATAAGCCTGGAGGTAGCGTGGGTCCTGAATGAAGTAATCCTGAGTTGCAAGACGGCGTGGAAATTGATCCTTTCTTTCCCCAAGAAACTTCATCTCGTCTTCATCGATGTCTTCCACTGATCCAAACAAAAGATAATCCTTGCGTGGGTCGGCATTATTATGCTTGCTGCTTACCACGGGATAATCTCCATTGATTTTCATCCAACTCGGTGGCGACCATGGCGATGTCCAGAAGGTTAGGTCGGGATTGTATTTCTGCGCTGCGCGTATAAGAGGGATTATGCTGGTCTTGTCTCGGTCAATATTGAAGTATTCCAATTTGAAATCCCCTTCTACTTCATCGCAACTATACCAGCTTCTACCATAGTCATTGCAGTTCATCCCGATTCGTCCGCGAGTGAACCGCAGGTCGCCATCCGTAGAGAAGAGATTGCGCATCAGCCTGTCCTGATCATCACGCGAAAGGGCTATGAACGCATCCCAATCAAGTTCATTGAAGGTCGTGCCCCAGTGTTTCAGTTTATGGCCGTTGTCGTTCGAACCGATAGTTATCACAGGAGTTTGCGAAGCCTTCCCATCCATCTTCAGATTTTTCTCCTTACTCCAGAAGTCATTGTCTGAAGATGAGTACCATATTACATTTTGAGCCATTCCCATTATAGGAAGCATCAATCCTATCATTATAGCGTACTGTTTCATATCTTGGGTTTTAATAGACTGCAAATTTACATATTTTTCGTGACATACGTTGATGATTACTGGGTGATCGCGTGCAGCACACCTATTAAGGATGGGGTTAATGCTGGTTCACTAATTCGATAGCTTGTTTGCCTGTAAGATTTTCGATGCTCATTTCAAGCACTAAGCATCTATTGATTCCGGTTTGTATTTCTTTTGATAATCCTTCCGGATCTGTGGGATTGCATCTGCGCCCTAATATTTCAAGGATTTCCCTCTTGCGGTGTGCTTCTTCGATGATTTCGACTTTACCGGATGCGATTACGCTTTGAAAATATGTAGTATATCTTTCCGGATGGATTTCATCTTTGGCTATGACGGTGAAACTCGCATTCTGGTTTTGTCTGATAAGATCCACCTTGTGGCCTGTTAGGGCAGAATGAAAATAAAGTTTCCCGTCATCATAGACATGGCTTAGCGGAACGCCATAGGGCATCCCGTCATCGCCACACAGAGATAAGACTCCCGATGTAGAGTTGCGCAATATCTCCAAAGTCTCTGATTCCGCAAGCTGTTGTTTGAAGCGTCTCATAACCTTATGTTTCAGTTTAAAAGTTTAAGACCAATTATCGAAATAATCAGTGTTGATATAAAAAATAGTCTCCAGAAGGTGGCTGGCTCGTTGAAGAATAGAATGCCGACAATAACCGTACCCACCGCCCCAATCCCTGTCCATATGGGATATGCCGTGCCTATCGGAATTGTCTGCACCGCTTTTGCCAGAAGTGTCATGCTAAGAGTAAGACATGCGAGGAATCCAAGGCCCCAAAGACACCATGGAGTGCCTGATAATCCCTTCATTTTGCCGAGGCAGAACGCGAAGCCGGTTTCAAAGCATCCTGCGATAATAAGTAGAATCCAATTCATATCTCAAAAATGATATGCAGACATTTATGTTTATTTCTTTTTGGATTTAGGGAAGGGGAGCTTATACCAAAGGATCTCAATCACTTTTCTTATCCTGTGAGGATCAGTAAAGTCAAGTATATATGCTTCCTTGGCTCCTTCGTATGGGCAACCGCATTCAGCTTCAGCCATCAAGTCGGCAATGCAAGGCAATTTTTTGACATATGCTATATTGTCGCATGCAGTGATCACACACTTCTCATTTAAATAGATGACATAGTCACCCATCATCTTACGGCTCTGCACCTCTCCTAAAGGCGCAAGCGTATCGCATACGAACTCTATAAACTCAGGAGTACATGCCATATTAAATAGTCTTATTGTCAGTCGTAAAGAGACCGATGGTCTTGAATGTAAATATATTTCCCATTGTCATTGGTTGAGGAGAGTCATTCATTGAAATATAGAGGCCTTTATACTTCTATGTTTCGTTAATGCCAGGCATGAAATAGTCATGCCGAATGCAAATTTACGAAAAATATTTGAGATTCGCACTATTGGTAATCTTTTGGAAGCGCAACCGTATGGTCCATCAAAGTGGAACACACAATATGGATAAGAACCGCGGTAAACATTACACCTAATTTTGTTTTGTCGCAAGAAAGTTATATATTTGCAATGAATTATTGAAGTTTAAACAACTTCATTCCTAAAAATCAAATACAATACAATATGGGTTTAGATATTTATACCGGAACACTGACACGTTATTACTGTCGTGATTGGAAAAATATATCGCAGCAGCTATCAGAGGAACATGGACAGAAATGTGTGATGTTGGACAGATGTGGCAATGAAGTTAAGCCTATAGATAATAAAGATGAAATCGAGCAGATTCATGACGTAATATGCCAATGGATCGAGAACCTTGCTGTATGTATGGACCAGTCTCAGGATTCCCCTTTATGGGACGAGAAAAGAGAACTTGATTACTACACCGATAAGCCGGATTGGGAAGCATACAGAGCATTAGTAATGTTGTGTGCCTGCAATTTACTTGACTATCCTTTGCCTGAATATATCGAAATAGGGTGGAATGTTTTTGATGAGCCAGTTGTTAAAAAAGCCTTGTCGCAGGAGTTTCCCGGTTCGTTGCTTTCCAATGCGACGATCTGGCTGCCAATTCCAAAAATGATATCTTTTGTTACAACACTGCCAAATGGAGATGAAGCAACCTTCTCAACAGTTGAGATGTTGAAATATGAATTGGAAGAACTAAATCAAAAATTATGGAAAGCAGATGAAGCCACCATACTTTCATGGAGAAATGAATTGTATTATAACCCGGTAAAACCAAAGAAGGCCGGACTTATATTGGGCTATATATGCAATGTCCACCCGAAAGAAAAATATCGTACGGAGGAATTGGCACGATGCACCTATTCGATGTTATATCAGGCAGTTCGTTTTGCAGATAAACACCAAGTGCCAATCATATTAGACTATTAGCAGCGATAAGTTACGGTTGTTATCGAGACCGTGTCTCTTCTTCCCGGACTTCGGGAAGCAACACCTTGAACTCACCGATTGCTGTCACCGGATCCAAGTTAGGGTCCCATATAATATCTCGTTGCTCATATTCTTGTTGTTTTAAGATACAAAATTACTAACTTTGCATCCGTATGGCAGTAGAATTCATATCAGGCAAAGACCATTATGACAAGGTCGTGGCTAAAGTGGCTTCCGTCAGGAAGTCGCTTTGGATCGGCACGGCCGATATCAAGGACCTTCACGTCAAGTCCGGCACGGCAACCGAGCCGTTCCTCGCTGTGCTTGCCAAACTCTTGAAGCGTGGAGTTGAGATCCGTCTTATCCATGCCAAGGAACCGGGTCCTGCTTTCCGTGAGGATTTCGACCGTTATCCTATCCTAAAGACTGGTCTGGAACGTATACTCTGCCCGAGAGTCCATTTCAAGATGCTGATATTCGATTTCCAGACAGCCTACATAGGCTCTGCCAATCTGACAGGAGCCGGCATAGGCATGAAGAGCAGTACCCGACGCAACTTCGAAGCCGGTATCCTTACCGACGACCCTTCACTGATAGATGCCGCTATGGAAGAGTTCGACAGCGTGTGGCGCGGCGAGCACTGCACCCGTTGCGGCCGTCGCCAATACTGCTCCGACCCTGTAAAATAAGAAATCAATACTTATCATTGATGATCTCGTACGCTCGCCTGACGAGGTTGAGGACCATTGAGTCTGTAATATCACCCCCAAGAGCAACGTTGAGCCACAGTCGCATATTCTTTCGTCCCGGGAGTACAGCTGTATGGTCGAGGGCGATTTCCTCAATTTCATCTGCTGTCGAACGCATGGCTACCCAGGTGAAATCATCAAGGTCGAACATGCAGAACATATGACCCTTCACGTAGAACACCAACGTGGAGTCATACCGCTTCGCGAATTTCCCGAACGGTATCTTCTCTTCCACGTCGCCCAGCGACAGGCAGTATTCCCTCAATTCCTCAACATTCATATCTCCTAATTTTCATCTACAAGATAGTGTGAGAAAAACTTCCACAGGATTTTTGATGTGTTCACTTCCTCTTCAGCCCAAGAGTGTTTGCCACCCTCAATCTCATAGAGAACCACATCACAATTTGAGGGGGAGCCGCTATAGGAAGTACGTTTCACCATTTGGCTTGCGTCACGCTTGTTCGTGATTGTATCAATGGCCATGGTGGTGCATCGGTTGTGTGCTGCTACTGTAGCAACAGCCAGGGGTACCGGGATATAAGCTCCCCAGCCTCCTGTATTGAGATGGTCGCCCTCCCACATTGCAACATCGTCGTCGTTACCGTGAATCTCAATTATAGGTACTGGAAGAGTGAGCGTATTGTTCGTATACATACTTTCATACATAAGACCACCTACAGAGCCATATGCTCTAAACAGCGCCGGGTCGGTATATGCAAGATGATAACAGAGATCTCCGCCATTAGACCATCCGGCCATAAACACGTTTACGGTGCTTAATCTGAATTTTGAAGTGACTTCATCAAGAAGATGACTGAAAAAGTCTGCTTCATCAATATCCATACAATCTTGTGTCGGATAGCCGACATTCCAACTGTCGTAGCCACGGGAATCGGGGCTGCCGTCGGGGTAGCATACAGCGAATCCACAACTGTCGGCAACTGCATTAAGATCATCGCGCCAACGGGTCTTGGACCCATAGCCATGAGTATATACGACGAGAGGGGCACCATTGCTAATCGATATCGGCACGTGCATGCTATAGGTACGTATAGTGTCGCCGTAGGCTATTGTATATTTTCCCGTTTGGTTATTGGTATTGGTGGCATTTGCCACAACTGCCAAAGCAACAGCAACCATCAAAGTAAAAAGACGTAATTTCATATTAAAGGGTAAACTTTGTAGATTTTACATTTTATTTGCCATAGACTTCGGTATTTATACCTGTTGCTTCTTGATAAGATCTTCAATATTACCAGACTGAATGAGGTGGATGGATTCCTTTATTCTTTCGACGGGCCAATTCCACCATTGCAAATTCTGTAGTTTCTCAATAGTATCCGGGGCAAAACGCTTACGAATTGCTTTCGCAGGCACACCTCCAACGATAGAATAAGGCTCCACGTCTTTGGTGACTACGGCACGAGCACCGATAATTGCACCATCGCCTATCTTGACTCCAGCCATTATTACTGCATCGTATCCAATCCAAACATCATTACCTATAATAATGTCGCCTTTGTTATCCCATGCTGTTGCAACTTCGGATTTCGATAAATCCCATTCTTCAAAGAATAGCGGGAACGTGTAGGTTGACAGTGATTTTAGGGTATGGTTGGCGCAGTTGAATATGAACTTCGCGCCACAGGCTATTGAACAAAATTTCCCAATGATCAGTCGGTCATGGTTTATCGGATAATGATACAGCACATTGTTTTTCTCGAAATCCCGTGGGTCGTTAACAAAATCATTATATATTGTAAATTCTCC
>JAIDSL010000063.1 GCA_029061255.1 Muribaculaceae bacterium | reverse complement strand
GTCGAGACCATATCCGCTCTTGGCTTCAACAGTGGTGACACCCATACTGATCATACGATCCATCAGCCACTCTGCATTTTCTACAAGATCCGCTACAGTTGCTTTTCGAGTTGCATTCACTGTGCTCTGTATGCCACCACCCTTTTCCATAATGCTCATGTAGGATGCACCCTCAAGACGCATACGGAATTCATCCGGGCGGAATCCTCCAAACACCATATGTGTGTGTGAATCTACAAATCCGGGAAGTACGACCTTCCCTTTGGCATCAATCTCCTTGAATGTTGCTCCTTTACCGAATAAAGAATATAGTTGACGAAGAGGATTGGAATTACCTACATATCGGATTATTCCGTCCTTAATCAGGATTGCTCCATCTTCTATCACATTCAGGCGCTTCATTTCTTCACCCTTGGCAGCTTCCACTCCGAGGGGTGTCACAATAGTGGCATGCTTTATATATAGATTTGACATCTTTTTTAATTTTTAATTTTGAATTTAGAATTTCAATGACAACGCTGAAAACGATGACAACGCTGAAAACTCTGAAAACGATGACAACTTAAAGAATAGAACGCAGATATTCTTCGTCGGCGATGAAAGGTTCTGTTATCATGAATCCGTTTTCAGCCTGCGAGTCATTCCATTCCTTCACGGTAGCCATTGCATTTTCGTTGCGAGCCCAACTGCGACGAGCCACTCCGCCCATAACGTCCCAAAGCATGGCCTTGGTAAGGATTTCATCCACTCTGTCAGATCCATCGCAGATCATACCGAAGCCTCCATTGATAGCCTTGCCGATTCCGACACCGCCACCATTATGAAGGGCCACAAGGCTCATGCCGCGTGCACAGTTGCCGGCAAAGCACTGCACCGCCATATCTGCCATGACGTTTGATCCGTCCTTGATATTTGACGTTTCGCGGAATGGGGAGTCTGTACCACTCACGTCATGGTGGTCGCGTCCGAGCATTATCGGGCCAACTTCTCCCTTGCGAACCATATCATTAAACTTCAAGGCAATCTTGAGGCGACCCATAGCGTCCTGATAGAGGATTCTTGCCTGAGTGCCAACTACGAGAGCATTCTTTTCAGCATCACGTATCCACACCCAGTTGTCCATATCCTGCCCGCGTCGATCTTTAGGGATGCAATCCATCGCAGCTTTGTCGGTCTTCACAAGGTCTTCATGCTTTCCGCTTAGGCATACCCAACGGAATGGACCGTAGCCAAAGTCGAAAAGCATCGGTCCCATGATATCCTCTACATATGAAGGCCAGATGAAACCATCCTTCTCGTCAATTCCATTCTTTGATAATTCCTTGACTCCTGCATCATACATTGCCTTCATGAATGAGTTGCCATAATCGAAGAAATAGGTTCCTCGGTCTACAAGGGTCTTGATGGCGGCATAATGACGGTGGAGAGTCTTGTCTACAAGCCGACGGAATTCCTCAGGATCATCGTGAAGAAGTTTAGTACGCTCTTCAAAAGAGAGACCGACAGGACAGTAGCCACCTTCATATACTGCATGGCATGATGTCTGGTCGCTGAGAAGTTCTATTTTCTTATTTTCTTTTACGGCATATTCCAGAAGATCTACAATATTTCCATGGTAGGCGATAGAAAGAGGCTTTTTCTCCGCCATAGCTTCCTCCGCAAGACGGAAAGCCTCATCGAGATTGTCGGTGACAACTTGCACCCACCCTTGGTTTTTACGTGTAGCGATTCTGGAAGCGTCCACTTCAGCCACGATTGACACAGCCCCTGCAATGTCGGCAGCTTTTGGCTGTGCCCCACTCATTCCGCCGAGTCCCGAGCTCACAAATAGGTGTCCGCGAAGGTCTCCGTCTTGTGGCACTCCGAGTTTCATACGCCCGGCATTGAGGATAGTGTTGAAGGTGCCGTGTACAATTCCTTGAGGACCAATATACATCCAACCCCCTGCTGTCATCTGCCCATAATTGGCTACACCCATCTGCATTGCCTCGTGCCAGTCATGAAGGTTGTCAAACATACCGACCATCATGGCATTGGTTATGATTACGCGCGGGGCTTCAGGACGTGAGGGGAAAAGACCGAGCGGGTGCCCGGATTCCACTACGAGAGTCTGGTCTTCGGTAAGGTTCTCAAGATATTTTTTAATGAGTCGGTATTGCAGCCAGTTTTGGCAAACTTGTCCCGTCTCGCCATATGTCACGAGTTCATAGGGATAGAGAGCAATGTCGAAACAGAGATTATTATCAATCATCACCTGAAATGCCTTCCCGGCAAGACACTTTCCCTTGTATTCATCCACGGGTTTTGCCTTTAGGTCACCTTGCGGACGCCAGCGATAGGCATATATACGTCCACGTGTGCGGAGTTCCTCAAGGAATTCCGGTGCAGCTTTCTCATGAAGTTCTTCAGGAAGATAACGAAGAGCGTTCTTAAGTGCTGTGATGGTTTTTTCAGGAGAGAGAGTATAGTGACGGTCCGGAGCGCGGCGGATTCCGTCAGCAAATTTCGGATCTTCAGGCCATTCAGCCGAAAGAAGGATTCTGTTGTCAGTCATATATCAGGTCAGTTATAGTCTTATGCAATCATTTATGTCCGCTTAAAGGGCGCACACCACAAAGTTAATGAAAATTTGCCACATATCCATAAAATTTTTCCAAAAACTTCACCCTTCTTTATTGAATTGACGTTTTAGGATGAAGTCTACCTCTTAAATCCACTACCCCTAAACAAAATTGACAGTCACTTCTTTTTTAGAAATGACTGTCAACATTATTATTGTATAAAGCTTAAACACAGGGGAAAGACCTTTTTATCTCTTGCTTTCTCCAATTATTAGGCTTGGTTCTGAAGAGCTTTTCCCAACTCTTTTGCCATTTCCTTGGCATCCCGGCATCCGAGCATGTATTGGCGTCCGGACTTTAGGCGAATCAGGAATGTCTGGGATGCCATGCCGTAATATGCGAAGTATTTACCGATGGATGGCTCACGAAACCATCCCCAATATCCGAAAAAACCGCCACTACCGCAGATTCTCCTTTCAGCCATTGTGGGAGGACAGATCTTGACTTCCTCGATTTCTGATAAAGGAAAACTTTTGATGCGTAGCGAAGTCTCCACGTTAAGGGAATCTTCGGTCAGACGCAGATACATAGGACAGTAAAAGAGTGTGAAAAAGCTCCACACCACCATGATGGCAAGCAGTAGCCAGCAAATCGCTTCGTTTTCATTTTTATTGAATTGCCATATGCATATACCGATTAGTGCTGCCATCGTAAGAATAGTAAGTATAGTGCTCCACGTGCTGATATCCACCCTTTTCTTCAATATTGTCTTATCCATAATTCGCAAACTTTCCGCAAATATAGCAAATAAATCTCACATAAGCAAATATATGGACTGAGCAGGACATATACTTATACTGTATTGTCTTGATTTTATGATACAGTGCATTGTTAGGTTATTCAGTTCTTCGTGCCAAAATCCTTACTATACAATCTCCAATATCCGTGGATAGAGGTCAAGCAGTCGGAGATTCCTATGTGACGGAGTAAGTATGATTGCCTGACTATAATATATAGCCTAATGATATAAATATGCCTTGGCTCAATTCCTTCTTGGGGACATAGAATTTTTCTCCACTTGATAAAATGACATTTCTCCTTCCGGAATAATAATCAAGATTGGATATACAATATCCGACTCCGATTATGAAACGATCTATGGCAAAATTAGCTGAGACTCTGGCATTCCAATAAAGCCACTGCAAATCTTTATAAGGGAATCGCCTGTAATCAACAATATGTGAGACCGGACCTTGAAACGCCTTAATCTCATATGTCAGTGAGTTCCGGAATGGACAAGAGAGACTGATACCCGGCTCTGCCTGAAACCATAGCCGCATATTCTCGACGTCACTTTTCCAAACCGCTGGTGATTTGAATATCATATGAGGTTTGAATATTATCCAACCTACGTTACGTTCATTATTGACAAGTTCAGCTTCGTTACCATCAATTACTGTCGTTCTACTCGGTTGATTGTATTGGCTTGTAAATTCCATTCCAATACCCATCCCAATATATTTATGGAAATGCCATGAAACCGACGGTTCAAGTGACCATGCCTGTTCGTTATTGACATATATTCCTCCTGACAATGAGGCAGTAAATTTTCTATCATTCTGTGAATATGCACAAAATGATGAATATATCAAT
>JAIDSL010000062.1 GCA_029061255.1 Muribaculaceae bacterium | reverse complement strand
TCACCAAGGTGTGAACCGTGGCTCTCCCTGAGTCAGAATTAGTCTACAAGTCTGCAACAACCCGTCGGCGCATGGGGAATAAGCGCCATCCAGTGATATATGACTGCCACACCAGCTCATGGTGCGTCAATGCAGATGCTGGTTATTAGGACAGCTGAGGCCTGACGGTCCAATGTCCCGGATAACTGACAACTGTTAGCATTGATATAATCACTGGAACGGTGTATCGACCCTGACAGCCATGGCATGACCGTATCCGTGGCTCTATACACCCCCGGCATCAAGTCCGGGACCCTTCAGAAAGCGGAATACGCGCTACGCGTCACGCACTACGCGTTACGCATCACGCATATCCCTTTCAGGCAAACAGACCGGCAAACTGGTGACACGTCTGTTTGCCTTTTTTATTTACCATAACATTCATTCGACTGTCATCCCTGAAAAAAAAACGATGTCCATCATCGACTGATTCTGAACATCGTTTTTATAGTCATTAGTCTGTACCTCCGAGGGGAATCGAACCCCTATCTAAAGTTTAGGAAACTTCTATTCTATCCGTTGAACTACAGAGGCTTACGTTTTTCATTTTATATCATCCGCCATATATACGCACAACGAATAACGCAAAACGCACAACGTTTCCGAGTGCAAAGGTAATACATTTTTGTGATTTTTGCAATTGTTAACCTTACCTATTTGCAAAAAATTTGTTAATACTATAGACACGGCCTCCTAAATCATCGCCGTGTGACCATACTATGAAAGAAAAAAAGATAGAAATAACATATAAGGCGGTGATGCCTGACGAGCTTTCGGCAGAAGACCGAGAGCTTATCGAGAATGCCAAAAGCATGACATATCGCAGTTATGCGCCCTATTCACGATTCCATGTCGGAGCTGCCATCCGTATGGCAGACGGCTCAATCGTAAGCGGGTCCAACCAGGAGAATGCCGCCTATCCCTCCGGAATCTGTGCCGAACGCAATGCATGCTGGCAGGCATCTGCCCTCAATCCGGGAATGGCGATGAAAAAAATTGCCATAGCAGCCAGAAATGTCAGCATAATGCCCAAAGGAGAGGAAGACAAAGCCTCATTCCAAAGCACTCCTATATCGCCATGCGGAGCATGCAGGCAGGCACTTCTCGAATATGAGCACCTGTATGGACCAATCGAGGTGATCCTTTACGGAGCGGACTCAATCTATGTATTCCCCTCCATCTCGAGTCTCCTCCCCTTCTCCTTCACCGAATTCTAACCCCCTTTCCCCCCTCCACTCTTCTCTCTCCACACTACACTAAAAAAATTAACTGAAAAACACAAAATAAAATTATGGAAGAAATCAAAATCACATCCGAGACGGAGAACGCACCCGTCTCAGCACCCGAATACAACGGACCTCACCGCGCAGGCTTCGTAAACATCGTAGGTAACCCTAACGTAGGAAAGTCCACGTTGATGAACGACCTCGTAGGAGAGCGCATATCAATCATCACCTCCAAGGCACAGACCACACGCCATCGCATCACCGGCATCGTCAACACTCCCGAATACCAGATTGTATTCAGCGACACCCCGGGCGTGCTGAAGCCAAAATACAAATTGCAGGAATCAATGCTTGAGTTCTCGGAAGGTGCCTTGACAGACGCAGATATCCTTCTCTATGTCACAGATGTAGTAGAGGACCCTGAAAAGCATAAGGACTTCCTCGACCGCGTGGCTAAGGAGACAGTGCCTGTTCTCTTGGTGATAAATAAGGTTGACCTCCTCAAGAACAATGAAGAACTCGAGGCACTTGTAGACGCATGGAAGAAGCGTCTACCCAATGCAGAGATTTTTCCCGTGAGCGCAATCCAGAACTTCAATGTAGAGAACCTCAAGGCCCGTATCATCGAGCTTCTTCCGCCGTCGCCTCCATTCTTTGGCAAAGACGCTTTGACCGACAAACCGATGCGTTTCTTCGTCACGGAAATAATCCGTGAGAAACTTCTACTCAACTATGATAAGGAAATCCCATATTCCGCTGAAGTACTCGTTGAGAAATTCGAGGAAAAGGAGAACTCCATCCATATCATGGCGGTGATCTACGTGGAGCGCGACACCCAGAAGGGTATCATCATAGGCAAGGGTGGCGAAAAGATCAAGAAGGTCGGCATCGCCGCACGCCAGGATATCGAGAAATTCTTTGACAAGAAGGTATATCTTGAGCTCTTTGTGAAAGTAGAGAAAGACTGGCGCAACCGGGAGAACAAACTCCGCCAATTCGGATATATCGAATAAAATGCATAATGCATAATTCATAATGCATAATTATTTTATTCATATGGATTGTGACTTAGGCATTATGAAGTATTAGTTAATATTTATTATGAATTATGCATTATGAATTATGAATTAAAAAGATTATGAGCAGATTAGTAGCAATAGTAGGGCGGCCGAACGTGGGTAAGTCCACGCTCTTCAACCGTTTGACGCAGACAAGGGCCGCCATTGTAGATGACACTTCCGGCACCACGCGCGACCGGCAGTATGGAAAAGTAGACTGGGACGGCCAGGAATTCTCAATCGTCGACACCGGCGGTTGGGTGGTCAACTCCGACGATGTGTTTGAGGAGGAGATCAACAAGCAGGTGCATATCGCCATCGAAGAGGCTGACGTGATCCTCTTCGTTGTGGATGCCTCTGTTGGTGTGACCGACCTTGATGATAAGGTGGCAGCCATCCTGCGCCGCAGCAAGAAACCGGTTATCCTTGTAGCCAATAAGGAAGACAAGGGTGACTCAAGATATAATGTAGCAGAATTCTATTCCCTCGGACTCGGAGATCCAATCGAGGTGTCGGCAGCCAACGGCGCCGGTACCGGCGACCTCCTCGATGAGGTTATAAAGGATTTCCCCGACACTCCCGACAAGGAGGAAACCGAGGAGAACATCGCAAAGTTCGCCATCGTAGGGCGTCCGAATGCAGGCAAATCATCGCTTATCAATGCCTTCATCGGCGAGGAGCGACATATCGTGACCGACATCGCCGGCACAACACGCGACTCCATCTATCACCGTTACAATAAGTTCGGATTCGACTTCTATCTGGTAGACACTGCCGGAATCCGCAAGAAGCAGAAGGTGAACGAAGACATCGAATACTATTCGGTGATCCGATCGATACGTGCGATAGAGGCATCCGATGTCTGCATCCTGATGATCGACGCAACAAGAGGCATCGAGGGCCAGGATGGCAACATCTTCTCCCTTATACAGAAGAATAAGAAGGGACTCGTGGTATGTGTCAACAAGTGGGATCTCGTGGAAGACCGCAGCCTTGAGGCACAGAAGCGTTATGAGGCAGCTATACGTGGCAAATTCGCACCGTTCACCGACTTCCCCATCATCTTTGCCTCCGCACTGACGAAACAGCGTATCTTCAACGTCCTGGAGACCGCAGTGAAGGTGTATGAAAACCGTCGCAGAGTTATCCCCACCTCGCAGCTCAACACATATATGCTTGAGGAAATCGCTGTCACCCCGCCACCAAGCAACAAGGGTAAGTTTGTGAAGATCAAATACGTCACGATGCTGAAGGATTCTATAATCCCGACATTCGTATTCTTCTGCAACCTCCCGCAGTGGGTGAAGGAGCCTTATCGGCGCTTCCTCGAAAATAAGATCAGAGCCAAGTGGGATTTCCACGGCACTCCAATCCAAATCTTCATGAGGGAAAAGTAATGAAAAAGAAATTAGTGATAAGCACAGGCGCGGGAATCAGCGCTGAGTCCGGGATAAAGACCTTCCGCGACGCAGGAGGACTTTGGGAAAACTATCCGGTGATGGACGTGGCTTCTGCCGACGGGTTCCGCAGGAATCCGGAGTTGGTGCATCAGTTCTACAACCAGCGCCGCCACGACCTCCTGAAGGCTGAGCCCAATGCAGCCCACAAGGCACTCGTGGAGCTCGAGAAGGACTATGATGTCTATATCATAACCCAGAACGTCGATGACCTGCATGAGCGTGCAGGATCGAAGAATATCCTCCACCTGCATGGGGAGCTGATGAAGATCCGCTCCATCGTGCATCCGGAATATGTGGAGACCCTTACCCCCGATAACCTCGACACCACTCCGGCAACACGAGGCAAGAACGGCGACCCGATGCGCCCGCACATCGTCTTCTTTCAAGAGGCTGTGCCCAACATAGAGAAGGCTATGGAACTTGCGCACGAGGCAGATATCTTCTGCGTGATAGGCACGAGCCTCGCCGTCTACCCTGCAGCCGGACTCATCTACAGCGTGCGTCCCGGGGTCCCGATCTATTATATAGACCCGAACCCCGCCTCGACGCCCGCCATCCCCAACCTGACGGTAATCCCTGAACCTGCCACCAAAGGCGTGCAGACCCTGGCAAAGCTCCTTGAAAATTCATAATGCATTTAATGCATTATGAATTAGCTCAAGCGAGATGCGCTTGCGGGAGCGGTCAATGTCGATGACTTTCACCTCGATGCGCTGACCGAGCTTCAGGACTTCACCTACTGACGATATACGCCTCTTCGATATCTTCGAGATATGGAGGAGGCCGTTTTCTTTTATGCCTAAATCAACGAATGCCCCAAAGGCTGTGATGTTGTTGACTATTCCGGGAAGTATCATCCCTTCAGCAAGGGAGTCGAAATCTTCCACTCCCGGTGTGAACGCCTCATTATCATCGTCGGTGCGTGGGTCACGTCCCGGTTTCTTAAGCTCTACTATAATGTCTGTCATGGTCTCAAGACCGCCGATTCCCTTGTCGGCAAGTGTCTTTATGTCAATACTGTCGAGAAGCGCTGCCTTGGCAGGGAGCTCAGACACATCCTTGCCTATACTCTTCGCCATTTCCTTTACCAGGCCATAGCTCTCAGGGTGAATCCCTGTGTTGTCGAGAGGTTCGTCTCCTCCCGGAATGCGAAGGAAACCAGCACTCAGCTCGAATGCCTTCTCCCCAAGGCGAGGCACCTTCTTAAGCTCCTTACGAGTACGGAAATCACCGTTAGCAGCACGATATGCCACAATATTCTTCGCAAGTGCCGGTCCGATGCCTGATACGTATGACAGCAACTGTTCGCTCGCAGTGTTGACATCGACTCCTACAGCATTCACACAGCTCATCACCGTATAATCAAGCATATCCTTGAGCTTTGACTGATCCACATCATGCTGATATTGGCCTACACCTATTGATTTCGGGTCAATCTTTACGAGCTCTGCAAGCGGGTCGATCAAACGCCTGCCAATAGAAACTGCCCCGCGCACAGTCACATCTTTGTCCGGGAACTCCTTTCGCGCCACATCGGATGCAGAATACACCGATGCACCATTCTCACTGACCACATAGATGGACTTCTCCGGCATAAGCCCACTTCCCTTCACGAATTTCTCAGTCTCACGTGAAGCAGTGCCATTCCCTATAGCCACGGTGTCGAGCTTATGCTTCCTGATGAGGGTCTCGATGATGCGGTGTGCACCTTCGAAGTCATTGCGCGGTGGGACTGGATATATCACAGAGTCATCAAGCAGATTGCCCTGCTGATCAAGCGCCACTACCTTGCAGCCCGTGCGGTATCCCGGGTCTATTGCAAGAATCCTATGCCCTTTCAGAGGAGCGCCGAGCAGGAGCTGACGCAAGTTGCCCGCAAATATATCAATAGCCACTTTGTCTGCCTCTTCCTTCAAGGATGCCGACACCTCCGTCTCCACTGACGGACACAGTAATCGCTTGGCGGCATCCTCAACAGCAGCATCTATCAGATCCGAGCACTCCCTTGAGGCGTAACGAGGGCCGAAATTGTCCATAAGTTTATCACGCAATTCCGCACCCTTCTCGGGAAGCTCATATTTCACTTTTACGAGTCCTTCCGTTTCCGCTCTGCGAAGCGCCAAGTATTGATGGGATGGCATACGCCTTACGCTCTGAGAAAACTCGGCATACTGGGCGAAAGGGGAAGCTTGCAGCTCCTCATCCTTGCCTTTGGCAACAGTTGTGGAGAGGGATGCCGCGCGCTGATAATGGTTGCGTGTGATGTTGCGCAAACGTGCAGACTCAGATGCCCATTCAGCAATGATATCGGAAGCTCCGGCAAGTGCCTCCTGAGTGTCCTTCACCTCATGCTTTCCTACAAACCTCCTCGCTGCTTCTGCACAGTCTTCAGGCTTGCCTGTCATTATCATCTTGGCAAGTGGCTCGAGTCCTTTTTCGCGGGCGATAGTAGCACGAGTCCTCTTTTTAGGTTTGTAGGGTGCGTAGATGTCTTCGAGTTCAGTCATATTGGCGGCATTGGCAAGAGCCTCCTTCGTTTTCGCATCAAGTGCTCCAGCATTTTCTATTGCCTCACGAATGAAATCACGGCGTGCCTCAAGTTCCCGCTGAGCCTTGAGGGCAGCCTCCACTGCACGGACAGCCACCTCGTCCATACTGCCTGTAAGTTCCTTTCGATAACGGCTTATGAAGGGCACGGTAGCTCCCTCATCGAGTAGTTTTATCACTGCCGCCACACCTTTCAACGGGAGACCGGTCTTTGCAGCCACTCCCTTCAATATGATATTTTCCTTATCAGTTGTAGTCATTGTCCTTGTTGTAGTTTAAGACAACAAAATTAATCATAAATTCCGTAATAGCATAATTAAACCGAGATACATCACGGCTCTTTCATTTAACTTTTGAATTATATGCATACTCCCCCTACCCGATTCTCTAAGGAATCAGGGAAAATAC
>JAIDSL010000061.1 GCA_029061255.1 Muribaculaceae bacterium | reverse complement strand
TAAGCTTGTAAAGGAACTCTTTGGCTTGGCGGCAGATGTCGCTTAGCCGATATCTAATTTTTTAACGAACTATTGTTTTTCCACATTTTTATAAAAAGGCAAGAAACTCCTTTTCAACCACCCTGCAAATGAATATAAGCGTGGATTTACCATTTCATCATAAAGCATGCCAATAGCGGCAAAAGGCCAAGCATAGACATCCCATTCAGACCATGGCACTCTTTCTTCCCCTGGAATCAGAATCTGTAGATCCCAATCAGAATCTTCGTGAGCATCGCCTCTTGCCCGTGATCCATACAAAGCTACTTGAGATCCTTTTGGAAGGATTTCAGCAGCCTTGTTTTGTAATGCTTGTACAAGCACTGTATATTTTTCTTCTTGCGACATGAATATATGCTTTTGTATTATATAACAAAATTAGCAAATCTTTTTCAGTATGACAAATATTACAGACTGTTTGTTTATGGCACTCAAAAGACTTATTCGATATGCCTAATGCAATTTTATCAATTATCAGAGGGGTTTTGTCAATCGAACCCTGAATTTTTATGGGGAAAATCCAGAAGTGATTAATTTTGTGGAAAAATAAGGAATTAGTATGCAACTTAAAGAAGGATCAGAGCTTCAGAACGGTAAGTACCGGATCATCCGTGTAATCGGACAGGGTGGATTCGGGATAACATATCTTGCGGAAAATACTTTTCTTGATAGGCAGATTGCAATTAAGGAGTTCTTTCCTAAGGATTTCTGTGGTCGTGACAATACGAGCCATCTGATTCTCGGCACTCAGAACAATGCCGAGACAGTTGAGAAACTTAAGGCTCGCTTCCTCAAGGAAGCTAAGAATATCGCAAAACTTGACCATCCGGGTATCATCAAGATTCATGACATCTTTGAGGAAAATAATACTGCCTACTATGTGATGGACTACATCGAGGGCGAAAATCTCAATGAGTTGGTGAAGCGACAGGGATCTCTCTCTGAGTCAAAAGCAGTGGAATATATCCGCAAAGTCGGGGATGCTCTTGACTACATACATTCCCGAAATATGACTCACTTCGATGTCAAGCCAGCAAATATCATGGTGCGTCGGAGTGATGACCAACCTATCCTCATCGATTTCGGCCTCTCAAAGCAATACGATGCCCACGGCGATGCCACATCCACTCTAATGCAAGGTGTAAGCCACGGCTACTCTCCGATAGAGTTGTATAATCCCGGAAGCCTCTCCTCCTTTTCTCCGCAAACAGATGTGTACTCACTTGGAGCAACATTGTATTATCTTCTTACCGGAATAGTGCCTCCGAGTGCCTCTGAGATTTTGGAGAATGGAATCACTATTCCTTCGAGCATTTCTGATGCAAACTCATCAGCTATACTGAATGCTATGTCAGTTAGTAGGTCAAAACGTCCTCAAAATATCCCATGTTTTATAGAAAAACTTTCTAATAATGGTAAGAATCTTAGTTCATTTCAAAAGCCTAATTCTGAAATAAATGAAGAGACTATTTTCATTAATTCGGAATCAAAAAAAACAGAATTGGAAGCATATTCTGATTTGAAAGAAGAATACACGTCAGAATCAGATAATAAATCTCAAATAGAAAAATATGCTATTATTGGAATTGTAATTTGCATAATCGCTTTTATTGGATTTGCTATATTTTACCAATCTGCGCCTGAGGAAGATTCGAATAACGTGACAACTAACAGTTATTCTAATGTCAAACAGACAACAAAACATCTGTCTTGGAATTCACCATTAGGTTTCGCTTCATATACAGGAGAAATAAATGCAAATAATGAACCTGATGGAAAAGGGGTTGCCACCATACTGGAAGGTCAGTATAAAGGTTGCGTATATGACGGCGATTTCGTTAATGGAACAATGGAGGGCTACTCCAACTACACACAAAGCAACGGAGACACATTTCAAGGCTCTTTTCATGATAACAAATATTATTATGGGAAATATTCAATAAAATCAACCGGTGAATATTTTGAAGGTTATTTTGATAGCAATGGTCAACCATCACAAGGAAATTGGTATGATCGAAATGGAAAATATTTGAGTGAGGTGGGGAATTAAACTGCTAATTCATTGGAAAATCATACGATTAAATATAATAGTTATGAAACAAAATAAGATGATCTGGCTGATTAGTTGGTTCTGTCTATTTGGGGTTATTCAAGTAGATGCTCAGGGTGTGATCTCAAGTCCCCCAAAAAACAATAAACCCCAAAAGCAATCACAGCAGATTCAGCAGAAGTCAACTTCAAGCAATCAAAATGGTATGTTAAACGGTCATGAATATGTAGATCTTGGATTGCCGAGTGGGACAAGATGGGCCACCTGTAATGTTGGTGCCTCCTCTCCGCAAGATAATGGTAATTACTATGCTTGGGGTGATATTACTGTAAAGGAAATGTACGAAGTAAAATCCAGTCATACTTCTGGAGAAGATAAAAATCAATTATTTGCGAAAGGAATAATTAATATCGCAGATAATTTACACTCTACATCCGATGTAGCGTATGTTCAATGGAAATACCCTTGGCGGACACCTACAAAAGCAGATTTCGCAGAATTATTAAAATACTGCACATGGACATGGGATAAGAAAATGGACAAAGATGGATATAAAATAACCGGACCTAACGGACTGTCTATTTTCCTTCCTGCTACAGGTTATACAGATGGTACGAAAGTCATTATGAATGGGATTAATGGGTATTGGAGTTCTACTATTTCAGAAGGAAGATTAAAGGCATTTGGTCTTGATTTTAAAAACGGAGAAAAGTATATTTACGATAATTATAGATATATCGGTCGTTCAGTTCGTCCTGTGACAAATTAAAAACAGATTATCTTTGATGATGATTATCTTTGTCACATATTATTGTAATAAATATACTAAATCATATATGAAATGTCTTATCTTTCAGCTATTCATAGTTTCTATTGTTTTTTCTGTTTGGGGTATACTTGTTTATGAATTTGAGTATGATGTTGTTACGATTACTTCTTATTCAAGCATAAAAGGTTGGCCTGATACAGCAAAGTCTTTATCCTATGGAATTATTACTGGCTGGATAATCTATGGACTTACTGTATTTTTTCCTCATAAGGCTGAAAAGAGAAATCGTCAGATAGGTATTATGTCTAAGTTGGTAAGCTTGAATGAGGAACTGTCATATTTTATTATAAGTGCTAATATACAAGATGACAATATTGAAAAAGTCGAATATTCCTACAAATTTAAATCAGACAGTAAAGAAGGAATATCAAGATAGGTTATAAATTAAATTTTGATTTTTTATGAAAATAAACAAGATTATTTTTTCGCTTACTATCGTATTGGCTTCTCTCTTTTCAGAGATAGCTGCTCAGGGTGTAATATCCGGGCCGAAGAAGAAAAATGAATCAATTGCATCGACACAACAGACTCAGAATAAGTCGACTTCAAGAAAATCTGTTTCATTAAGTGAACCCGATGGCTACATAAATGGGCATGGCTATGTTGATTTGGGATTGCCAAGTGGTGTGAAGTGGGCAACTTGTAATGTTGGAGCTAAAAAACCACAACAATATGGTGGACTATATAGATTTGGCGATCCTTCAAACAATCTATACGATGATGAAGAATTTGTTCCAGATGTTAATATAATTGGAACAAAGAACGATGCTGCGACAACAATGTGGGGAGAATCTTGGAGAACACCCGGTATTGCCGAAGCTAAAGAATTATTGGAAAATTGTATCTTTACTGATACAATTTATTACGGTGTCAAGGGTGTTAAAATAATTGGGCCCTCATCGAAATCTATTTTTTTGCCCTACTCAGGTGTTATGTATAATTATGGAAGAAGTCAAGCAGGAGACGTGGGTACTTATCAATTGGGTGAATGCTGGAAGGAAATAAATCAATTTACACATAAAATATGGGCTCAGTCATATGAACTTTCGTTTTTTGTTAATACATTTAATCCAGAGATAATATCTTATGGTACACCTTCATGGGGCATACCAGTTCGTGCAATTACTGATTAATAATTTCTAATAAAGTTCAACTCAATGTCTAATTAATCAAGAAACATTCATGTATAAAATAGTGGAATTTATGATAGTAAATATTCGATTTGACAATCATAAAAAAAATCGTTATTCCCTATAATATTTTGTCAATATTGATTCAACTAACGAAGTTGTTTAAACTTATTTACGAATTAAAAAAATAACAATGAAGAGTTAAATCAAAGATTCTTTTTATTAATCTTCCGCCATCTTTTCGGCATCTTTTGCCTCTTTAATCAGTCATGATGCCCACATCATTCCTTCTTCAAGAGACAAAACCTGCTCGAAAACCTGACGAAATCTTAATAAAAAAATAAGTCTAAACAACTTCAACTGGAATCTTTCAAATTGTCAATTTTTTTGTATAAAAGTTATCAAAATAAAGGAAAAAAAGATATTAACGACGAAACAACACGACTCTTAAATGAGGATCTGGCTCCTATTGAGCCACCTAAGGAAGAAAACACAACAACGAATTCTATCATCCATACTTCTCAGAAGAAAGATAGAAAGGGAAAGACCCTGGCGGCAGCCGTAGGAGGGTTTGTAGCGGGTGGTGCTGTCGGTGCAGGAGCTACCGTTACAGCTTCAACTACATCAGATGAGGCAGAAATGCCCGCAGTTGAAAAGGAGGAGGCAACTGCCGAGGAAGCAGTTGAGTCTCCTACTGCTGAAACTCCAGCTCCTGAACAGGCTATCCTTGCGAATGATGAGGGGATACGTTATGCACATGTAGAAGCTGATAACTTCAATGACGCTTATGCTCAAGCACGTGCTCAGGTAGGCCCCGGAGGAGTGTTTGAATATAACGGCAAGATCTACAGTACTTATACTGCTGAGGAATGGAATGAGATGTCTGCAGAAGAACGTGCAGAATATGAGGGCAAGATTTTTGAGAATGCTCCGGCTCCTCAACACCAACCAACATCACATGCAGCAGCCGTTACAGACACAGCAGAGCATCATGAACAGATACACATCGAGTCTACTCCGGAAAATAACGATACCGTTCAGGCAAATGCAGAGATGATCGCTGCAGAACCTGTCGACAATGAAATCCGGGTACTTGGAGTGGAAGCTGTGCAGAATGATTATGGGCAGATCATGAACGTCGCTCTCGTGGAGTGTGAGGGTGATCAGGCTCTCCTCGTAGATGTAGATAACAACGGATCTATCGATGTTCTCATTCACGACGACAACTTTGATGGACAAATCCAAGAAACTGAGGTGCAGGATATATCAGGGGCTGGACTTGAAGTAGCTGATCTGCTGCAGGCTCAGGCAGCCCAGGAAGGAGATGTTTATTACGCTTCATGTGATGATATGCCGGACTACGTCAATGATGCTGACTCCATAATGACAGTCTGATGGGAAAAATATTCATAGTCTGCCCGGAGTGTCATCAGCAACTATCGTTTAATGAAGTGCCGGGGTATCAGAATATGGTAGTGGAGTGCCCGAAATGTCACTTCAAGGCCAATGCCAGTGTTTATCAGAGCGGGGCGCAGGCTCGTGGTGCTCAGGGTGCGGATGACATGCCGACGCAGCTTGTCATGCCTCCTAAGTCGGTGTCAGACATCGGGCAGATACGAGTTAAGGCTACCAACGAAATCCAGTTTCTTAAAGCCGGGAAGAATGTCATTGGCAGGCGAGCCAAGACAGGAACCGCCGATATCAAGATCAGCACCGACATGTATATGAGCCGTCAGCATGTTCTGATTGATGTAGTCAAGAAAGGATTCGGCTATGAGCATCGCCTCGTTGAAATAAATTCAAAAAATATCGTTAAACTTAATGGAAAGCCGATAAAGAGAGGAGATGTACTGATCCTTAAGTTCGGTGACACCATGACTCTTGGAATGACGGATATCATTTTAGAGTCGAACGACGACGAAGCAACCAGACTCGCATGAAAAAGACTTAAACTAAATATTTGCTCGCTCTAAACTAATCATAAAGCGCCTCTCCGAGGCTACTGAGATTTTGACATATTACCCCAGGCTGAAGCCCGGGGTTTGGGCATAATAACAGCTCTCCGAGCTGATAAATAGGATATCAGAATAGTCCGAAATAAAAATCATGATACGGATAAGAAAACCATTGTCTTTTACAGAAATAGGACGTAAAGATAATCAGGAAGATTATCTTTACCCTTCCAATGCAGATGAGAATACGCGGGTCTTCATACTGTGTGACGGCATGGGAGGACATGACAACGGAGAAGTCGCCAGCCGGACAGCAGGGAACGCTCTTGGGGATTATCTCTCGTCTTGCTCAGTCATTGACATCCCGGTGTTCGAGACCGGACTCGCCAAGGCTTATGACGCTCTCGACAACATTGATACAATCTCAATGAAAAAGCCGGGAACAACCATGACGTGTCTCTGCCTTAATGAAGACAACTATTTGGTGGCTCATATCGGCGACAGCCGTATCTATCATATACGACCTTCGCTTTACAATGCCGAGATAAAACGGGGCGGAATCCTTTATCAGTCATCAGACCATTCACTTGTAAACGATCTTCTGAAAGCAGGAGAACTTACTGAGGAGGAGGCCCGGAATTTTCCACAGAAAAACGTTATAACGCGAGCTATGCAGCCACATCTATCGAAGCGATATAAGGCTGATGTATATATTTTTGATGATATTCAGGATGGAGACTATTTCTTCCTCTGTTGCGATGGCGTGTTGGAGCAACTTTCCAATAATCAGCTTTGTAAAATATTAGCAGACAGAAAACTTGATGATCAACAGAAATTAGCGGCTATCAAATCAGTCTGCGACGGAAAGACCCGGGATAATTACAGCTGTTGGCTCATACCTATCGATAAGGTAAGTGTTAAGGTCAATTCGGGAGTCAGTCATGTGATTCAGGCTCACGTGGAAGGTAATTCCAATGCTAACATCAAGCAAATTCTCGCTATCCCGACAATGCAATCCCTGTCCAAACTCCGGAAAGTGCTGAACTCCAAGATCTCCTTACCCACGAACCTCCATATTCATAAATTATCTCTTAAGACAGTTATTACATGGATATTAGAGTTAGTAGCGATTTTAATTGTAATATATTTTGTATTAAAAGCATTTCACCACTGGAAATGACTTTTATCTGACAACTTCCTCTATCATCGGCGGATCGAGATGGCGCGTCTTGGAGGAGAAGTTTAGGCCAAGCTTGAAGAGACGGCGTAGGTCATTGGCGTAAGGAAGAGCGTATTGCTTTTCTTCAATCTGGGTCAATGCCTCTTCTGCTGAATGGTCGAATTTCAATTCAATAATGTAGATGAATCTCGGAGTTTTCACTAGAAGATCTATGCGGCCGTCTGAAGTATGCACTTCCGTCTCAACTTTAGTTCCTATAAGAGCCAGCAAGATATAGATTGCATTGTGGAGGTTGTTTTCGTCTTCCATCTTCATATCGTAAGGAATACCTGCAAGAAATATATCAATGTTCTTGACAAGTTTCTCTGGTTGTCCGAGAAGTATACTATTGACAATGTTTCTCACCACAGTCTCAGAGTCACCTCCTCTCCTAACCTTAACATAATATGGCAGAAGTTCTTTGAATAGACTCTCTGAGACCTCCCGATTAGGCACTCCAAGCGTGAACAAATGAGTCCCTCTGTCATATTCCTTAATTGTAAGATACCCCGTTTGAAACAGCATCGCAAGTGGCGAGACGTTCCTGAGGTCAAAACCCTGAAGCGTTGTCTCGTCGCATTGCGTGTTGAGCATACTCTCTATATCCTCGTCAAACCGATACATTGCCTCTGCGATAATGGTCGGCTTGCCAGTTCTTCCCCAGTAATTTGATATTTCTCTTTTGGATAGGCAATTTAATAAGGACCATGGATTGTAGATGTCACTTCCCTTCTTGGCAAATCTATATCCATCATAATTATTCTTGAGTTCTATGCATGCATCCCGAAATGAAATCTCATTCTCCTTTGCAAAAATTTCAATGCCACTATAGAAGTTTTCAATAAGTTCTTTCTCCGTGATACCACAGATATCTGCGAAATCATTGTCGAAGGTTATGTCGTTTAGATTATTAAGATCAGAGAATACGCTAAGTTTACTGAAGCGGCTTACGCCAGTCAGGAACACAAGTCGGATGTGTTCTGCTGAACTCTTGAAGTTGGAATAAACAGACGCGAGCTTAGCACGATAATGCTCGAAGTTTTCATCCATGTTGAGATTACCGACAAGGGGTTTGTCATATTCATCCACCAGAATGACAACCTGGCGGCCGGTCTTTTCATGGGCTGACGCTATGATATTTTGAAATCGGGTAGATAGAGTTTCGGCTATTTCTTTTATGTCGTATTCCTTCTCCCACTTTTTGAATGTGTTGTCGACCAACGAATCAAGAAGCCCAGGAACCTCATACTTTTCCGTATTCAGGTCAAGTCTGAGCACAGGATATGCCTCCCAATTCCAGTGGGTCGAGTCAATATATAGACCCTTAAAGAGGTCTCTCCTCCCTTCAAAGAAATACTGCAGGGAAGACAGAAAAAGGCTCTTTCCGAAACGTCGCGGACGGGCAAGGAAATAGTATTTGTTGCTCATAGAAATGATCTTATCAATATATTGAGTCTTGTCAATATATAGACACCCCATCTCTCTAAGCGATTTGAAGTCTTGTTCGCCTATAGGATATTTAACTATTTCTGCCATATTTCCTCTTATATTATACTTAATATCCGCTTTTTTCATTTTAAACTTTCTTTCCCTTGGTGATAAATATACCATCTTTAATTATTGGATCGTCAAATGATGACTTCCTCGATTTTGGGAGGGTCGAGATGGCGGGTCTTGGATGAGAAGTTAATACCGATTTTGAAGATACGACGGGGGTCGTTGGCGTAAGGAAGAGCATATTGCTTTTCTTCAATCTGTGTCATTGCTTGCTCTGCCGAATGGTCGAATTTGAGTTCTATTATATAAATGAATTTCGGAGTTTTTACTACAAGGTCTATGCGACCATCTGAAGTATGGACTTCCGTTTCAACTTCAACGCCGATAAGTGTCAACAGGATAAAGAGGGCATTATGAAGATTGTTTTCATCATCCAACTTCATCTCGTAAGGAATCCCTGCCAAGAAAATGTCAAGATCCTTTACGAATTTCTCAGGTTTGCCAAACCTTAAATCCTGAATGAGATTCTGCACCACTAAATCAGCAGTGCCACGTCGGGTCTTTACATAATAAGGCAACAAGTCGTCGAAAAGCGATTGACGCACTTCAAGATTTGGGACACCGAGTGTGACAGAGTCAGATTCAAAGTCATAGTCCTTTATAGTAATGTAGCCGGTCTGATAAAGTAATGCCACAGGATTGGCACTTTTCAGATCAAGACCTTCAAGTGTGCGCATTGACACTATGGAAGACAATATGCCTTCTATGTCTGCGTCTACATTTTTTAAGGCCTCTGCGATTATAGTCGCTTTCCCCGACCGTCCCCAATAATTGGAGATACTTCTGTCCTGCATCGCATTGAGAACAGACCAAGGATTGTAGATGTCACTTCCCTCCTCTGTAAACCTATACCCATCATAATGATTCTTCAGTAGACGACAAGCCTCATCATATGATATCTTTCTTTTCTCAGCTAAAGAGCTTATTCCTTCCTGAAAATTTTCCAAAAGTTCTTTCTCTGTGATTCCGCAAATATCTGAAAATTCGTTAGAAAATGTAACATCCCGGATGTTATTGAGATCAGAAAAAATACTGAGCTTACTGAAGCGGCTAACTCCAGTCAGGAACACAAGCCTTATATGCTCCGCTGAACTCTTGAAGTTGGAATAAACAGAGGCAAGTTTGGCACGATAATGCTCAAAGTTATCATCTACATTGAGATTTCCGACAAGTGGTTTGTCGTATTCATCAACAAGAATTACCACCTGACGTCCGGTCTTTTCATGAGCTGCCGCTATGATATTTTGAAAACGGGTAGATAGAGTTTCGGCTATTTCCTTGATGCCGTATTCCTTCTCCCATTTTTTGAATGTATTGTCAAGCAAAGAATCAAGAAGACCCGGAATCTCATACTTTTCTGTATTCAGGTCAAGTCTGAGCACAGGATATGACTCCCAATTCCAGTCGGTCGAGTCAATATATAGGCCCTTGAAAAGATCTCTCCTCCCTTCAAAGAAATACTGCAAAGAAGACAGGAAAAGACTCTTGCCGAAACGTCGCGGACGGGCAAGGAAATAATATCTATTGGGTGAACTTACAATCTTTTCGATAAATTGAGTCTTGTCAACGTAAAGACTATTATCTTCTCTAAGCGTCTTAAAATCTTGCTGTCCGATAGGATATTTAACCATCTGTGCCATATTTCCTCTTTTTCTTGCAAAGATACTTTTTTTTCGCTATTCTCGCAAATTTTATGGATTTATTTGTCCGGATAAATTTTTTGTATTAACTTTGCCGATGAATTGGGAGCTCGAGTGCTTCCACTATTGAAAATAATATAAACAGGGGTGTCTCTATCCTGACACTGAATAGAGGCTGAGATTATACCCTACGAACTTGAAGCGGGTAATACCGACGAAAGGAGATTTTTATGAAACTATTTGTAAACCAGAAGGAATACAATGTGTATTCCGACCGATTGACAGTCGAAGAACTGCTCGACGAACTTCAGTCACTTAAGCCCGGCGTGGCAGTGGCGGTAAACGATAAAGTAGTGAGAAAAGTGAACTGGAACAGCACTCTTCTCACTGAGGGAGATCAAATTACCGTTATCACTGCAGTCTGCGGCGGCTGATGAAACTCATAGCAATTACTACTCCAGATTTCCGACAAGGGGAAGACCTTGCCATCTGCCGTCTTTTAGACAGCGGATGGAAACGTGTGCATATACGCAAACCGGAAGCTTCAGCTGAGCAGATTTCAAATCTAATTGAAAGTATTCCTAAAAAATACCATCGTTTTCTTTCACTCCATGATCATTTCCCGCTTGCTATCAAGTATGGTCTTGGCGGAATACATCTTAACGCAAGGAATCCATTGCCACCTTCGGGATGGGAAGGGCTCATAAGCCGCAGTTGCCATGCAATTGAAGAAATTGAGGATTTCTCCTACCTCGATTATCTTTTTCTCAGTCCTGTTTATGACAGCATCTCGAAACCGGGCTATAAGAGTCATTTCAATTCAAATACATTAAAGAACGTAAACCTCACAAATGTCTACGCCTTGGGAGGTGTGACCTTCTCCCGACTCAGTGAGATCGAAGCGTTGGGCTTTAAGGGAGCAGCTATGCTTTCCGAGGCATGGAAACCAAGAATGGAAACACTACAGTATATAACCCACACAGACCGAGATCTTGAAGCTGTATTGCAAGGAGGCTGCAGATGGGTGCAACTCAGAATGAAGGATGCAACAGACAGGCAATTCACTGAAATGGCAGAAAGAATATATCCCATTTGCCGGAAATATAATGCCACTCTTATTTTCGATGACAGAGTAAATCTCGTAAATGAACTGGGAGCTGACGGCGTTCACCTTGGGAAAAAGGACATGCCTGTAAAAGAAGCAAGAAAGATACTTGGGCCGACCAAGATTATCGGCGCAACAGCCAATACAGAAGAAGATCTGCTTTCAGCTTACGAATCAGGAGCAGACTATGTTGGCCTGGGTCCTTTTAGATTCACAACTACGAAAAAGGGATTAGCACCTATACTTGGATGTGAGGGATACAGGAGGATAATGGAGTATCGAAAAAGACATGGAATCGACATTCCGGTAGTGGCGATTGGAGGAATACTCCTTGAAGACCTGATAGATCTGCATCAAACAGGATTAGACGGAATAGCGGTGTCTGGACTCATTCTAAATTCAAATGACAAAGAACAAACAACAAAAGAAATAATACGATTATGGAAAAACTGATAATCGGAGGAACGGAATTTAACAGCCGACTCTTCGTCGGCACCGGTAAATTCAGCTCCAACAAACTTATGGCAGAAGCCATTAAGTCTTCCGGCACAGAGATGGTGACAGTTGCACTTAAAAGAATTGACACCGACAACAATGAGGATGATATGCTGAAACATATTTTACTTCCCGGCGTACAGCTTCTACCGAACACATCGGGAGTCCGCAATGCAAAGGAAGCCGTCTTGGTAGCTCAGCTTGCCCGCGAGGCTTTCGAGACAGATTTCATAAAACTCGAGATACATCCGGATCCCAAATACTTGCTGCCCGACCCTATCGAGACTCTTAAGGCAACTGAAGAACTCGCCAAGGATGGTTTCATTGTGCTTCCATACATCCAAGCTGATCCCGTTTTATGCAAGCGTCTTGAAGAAGCCGGAACATCTGCAGTAATGCCACTTGCAGCTCCTATCGGCACCAACAAAGGTCTGGTTGTAAAAGACATGATAGAGATAATAATCGCTGAGAGCCGGGTGCCTGTTGTGGTCGACGCCGGTCTTGGTGCTCCATCCCATGCAGCCGAAGCCATGGAAATGGGTGCTGATGCCGTACTCGTAAATACGGCTATAGCAATAGCCGGAGATCCCGTAGCTATGGCCCGATCTTTTGCAAAAGCGGTGGAAGCAGGCAGGGAAGCGTATCTGGCAGGACTTGGAATCAAATCGGACATTGCTGTCGCAAGCAGTCCTTTAACTTCATTTTTAAGCTGATGTTTTCGGAAGTATTAGAGACCTACGACTGGCAAGAGACCACAGGGAGGATAATGTCGAAGACCGCATCCGACGTAGAGCGTGCCCTTTCGAAAAGAATTCCGAATATCGAAGATTTCATGGCAATCATCTCCCCTGCCGCTGAGCCTTATCTTGAGAATATGGCGACTCTTAGTCAGCACTATACCCAAGAGAGGTTTGGGAAGACTATTTCCATGTATATACCAATGTATATCACCAATTCCTGCACTAATTCATGTGTTTATTGTGGTTTCAACCGACACAATAGATTCGATAGAGTCATACTTTCGATGCCTCAAATAGAAGAGGAATGCAAAGCAATAAGAAATTTGGCTCCGTTCGAAAATCTTCTTATTGTGACCGGAGAAAATCCCAAGGCAGCAGGAACAGACTATCTGGAAGAAGCATTGAAAACGTGCCGTCCATACTTCAACAACCTCACAATGGAAGTAATGCCTCTCATGGCGAAAGACTACGAACGCCTATCTCATGCAGGACTCAACGGAGTGGTATGTTTTCAAGAGACCTATAACCGCAATAGATACAGGATATATCATCCATCTGGCATGAAGTCAAAATTCGAATGGAGGCTTAATGGATTCGACCGAATGGGTCAGGCTGGGCTTCACAAGATAGGAATGGGGGTATTGATCGGATTGGAAGACTGGCGTACTGATGTCACAATGATGGCTCTCCATCTACGCTATCTAAGGAAGAATTACTGGCGTACGCGCTTCAGCGTCAACTTCCCGAGAATGCGACCCGCAGCCGGAGGTTACCAGCCGAATGTAGTGATGACCGACAAGGAACTCGCCCAACTGACGTTCGCATTCCGTATTTTAGACCACGACGTGGATATCTCATATTCAACAAGGGAATATCCGGCATTTCGCAATAATATGATGACGCTCGGTGTAACGTCGATGAGTGCAGGGTCCAAAACCGATCCGGGAGGCTATCATACTTATCCACAGTCGCTTGAACAGTTCGAAGTGAGCGATGACCGTACACCGCTCGAAGTAGCTGAGGCAATCCGCAAAAGAGGATATGAAGTGGTATGGAAAGACTGGGACAAGACATTCGACTGAACGCCATGGAAAGATATTCACGCCAGATTATGCTTCCGGAGATAGGGATTGATGGGCAGGAAAAACTGTCGAAGGCTTCTGTGCTTATTGTCGGTCTCGGGGGTCTTGGCTCGCCAGTAGCGCTTTATCTGACGGCTGCAGGAATTGGGAGGATCGGTCTATGCGACAACGATGTTGTCTCCATAAGCAACCTGCAAAGACAGATTCTTTATTCCGAAAAGTCTGAAGGATTCCCAAAAGCAACCACTGCACATAAACGTCTTTCCGAGCTTTCTTCAGCAACATGTTTCGACTTATGGAAAGATGGTCTGAATCAAGAAAATGCAGAAGACATTATATCAGACTATGACCTCGTGTTGGATTGTACCGACAACCATGCGACGCGTTATCTTATCGACGATGTCTGCCACAAGCTTGGCAAGACATGGATTTACGCGGCGATAGAAGGTTTAGAGGGAAGAGTATCAACTTTCGGCAGATATGGATTTAGATATATTGATCTTTATCCCGACCGGGAAGTACTTGCGGATAGTCCAAAGGCTCACGGTGGAGTGATCGGACCTGTCCCCGGAATTGCGGGATCACTTCAGGCGGCAGAGGCTATAAGACTATTATGCGGATTTGGAGAGAATCTTATTGGCAAACTTCTTTTATTTAATCTAACAAAATTAACATTCAACAAAATAGACTTATGAGCAACAGCTTTGACGAACATGCTTCTAAATATGACACATGGTTCATGGAAAATACAAACGTACTGCTGTCGGAATCCAGACTTGTAGCGAAGACTCTAGAAGGTTCTGACAATATATTATCGGTTGGCTGCGGAAGCGGACTCTTCGAAAAAATACTTAAAGAGGATTTCGGAATAAATATCTCCGAAGGTATCGAGCCTTCGATCGGAATGGCGGAAATTGCACGGAAACGCGGAATGAAGGTAGATGTCACGACAGCCGAGGAAGGAGATTTCGGCAACGGAAAATACGATACGATTCTATTCAACGGTAGCCCGAGCTATATCTCAGACCTCAAGCCAATCGTAGAGAAAGCTTTCGCGAGTCTTCCTGAGGGTGGACGGCTGATCCTTATCGACGTACCGAAAGAAAGCGGATACGGAATGATGTATAACCTTGCTAAAGCCATAGGAAGCTGGCAGCATCCTCTTCTCAATGGTGTCGCACCGGCAAACCCATATCCATAGAACTCGTAAACGCGGCAAACTGGCGTACGACGGCTGAAAAGAAGGAGACCATGGAACAAGCCGGATTCAAAAACCTGAAAGCATGGCAGACTCTTACCACTCATCCACTGATGTCAAATCTTGAAGCGGAATATCCCATTGAGGGTGCGGACAAAGGAGACTACGTGGCAATAATCGGATACAAATGAAATGGAGTGAGGATACCTGGTCAAAGGCTGAGCATATCTACAGGTCGATTCTCTGCCTACCATTTGTCAGAGAACTGTCAGCCGGCACATTAAGCAAGGAGCGGTTTTTATTCTATATAGGCCAGGATTCAATTTATATTGAAAACTACAGCAAGATTCTCGCACACATAGCCTCCCGTATTCCTGGTCGCTCTCGGATGGAAGATTTCCTGAAATTCGCATCGGATGGCATATTGGTGGAGAGAATTCTACATGAATCATTTCTGACAGACAAATCTTTGTCAATACTACCGACTCCAACCACTCTTCTATATAATTCCTACGAAGCCTCGATGGCTCTTGAGCCAGTGGAGATAGAGGCCGCCGCCATTCTGCCATGCTTCTGGGTCTATCAGAAAGTCGGAGAAGAAATAATGAAAGGAAGCCGGGGTGGGAATCCATATTCCCCATGGATAGAAACCTATGCCGATGAGTCATTCGCTGCGTCTACCGGAAGAGCGATCGAAATCTGCGACGAGTTGGCAAACAACACGACCAAAGAAATCAGAGAGCGAATGACTGAAGCGTTTATCACGAGCACAAAATTGGAATGGATGTTCTGGGACAGCGCATATAATCTTGAAAAATGGAAAATATGAAATTTAAAGAATACAAGAGGGTTATGACCATCGCCGGGAGTGATCCGAGTGGCGGAGCGGGAGTTCAGGCGGATATAAAGACTATTTCGGCGTGTTGTTGCTACGCTACATCAGCGATTGTAGCGGTAGTAGACGAGAATACCATAGGAGTGACAGATGTCTACCCTATTCCGGCTGCTTTCGTAGCAGGACAGATCCGCTCAATACTTGATGATATCGGCACTGATGCAGTGAAAATCGGTATGCTACATTCTTCGGAACTGATAATGACCGTAAGGGCAACTCTTGACAGATATCCCGACATTACAGATATCGTGCTTGATCCAGTGATGGTTGCCACATCAGGCGATCCACTGCTTGAAGAAGAAGCGGTAGCTACTCTTCGGGAAGTCCTCATACCAAGAAGCAGAGTCATAACCCCCAATATTCCGGAGGCAGAAGTCCTTTTAGGGCAAAAAATCAACAGTCAGGAGGAATTGCCAGAGGTAGCTGTCGAGCTGTCACGGCTTGGAGCATCGGTAATGCTGAAGGCGGGCCACCTATCCGATGAGAGACTTATTGATATATTCTACAATGCAGAGACAAAGGAGACGATATATCTTGAATCAAAACGGATAGATACCGTCAACACTCATGGCACCGGATGTACGCTCTCATCAGCCATCGCCTCTTTTCTCGCTAAAGGAAATTCACTAAACGATTCCGTAAAACTTGCCAAGGACTACATATCGAATGCCATCGAGTCAGGAGCGCAGTATAGGATCGGCAAAGGCCACGGACCCATAAATCATTTCTACAAAATGCATGAAGCTCCTCTTTAAAGGGAGCTTCTACTTATTCGGTTAAACTGTGTAATGTGTAATCTCAATTTAGGATTCTACTGGCCATCAGAATCATGATAGCCATAACACCCATTATCATACTTGCCATATTTATAATATTTTTATAATGCCAATGATTATTTATTGTCTGCTTTTGAAAGGATCGATGCAACTTCTTCTGAGGAGATTCCGAGAAGTCGCATCTCTTCAATTATTCCCGGAATAGTCTTCTTAAAAAACTGTCGTTTTTTCTCATTTCTAACCATTTCCAATCCATTTTGGGCTAAAAGGAATCCCATACCTCGTCGTGATTCTATTACATGCAGACTCTGCAACTCATCAAGAGCTTTGAGCACCGTTCGATTGTTGACTCCAAGCTCAGAAGTTAGTTCCCTCACAGAAGGAATCATTTCCCCTTCATGCCAGGTGCCACTTAGAATACAATGGAATGCATAATCCAAGATTTGCCGATAGATAGGTTTATTGTCGTTAAATTCCATCATCAGTTATAGATTTCTTCGATATAATGACCTATAACTCAACCACATCAACAAAAGAATGAATCCAATGTTAACCGCCAAAGCAAAAATCGAAAAATGCAGGTGATCATTCAATGCACTGCTCACCATTTCTGCTATTTCAGCTTCATTGGCAGGACTCCCTTGACCGGCGGCTTCTTTATAGCCCGAAATTATAGCTTCTTTCACTCCATAAAATGTATTAAGTGTAGACAAAAACATCGACACACCAACCGAAATCAGATAGGCTTTTACTACTCTGTTGTGCTGGGAAGAGATCACAAAATAGAAACAAGTCATCATGGCGGCAATTGTAGAGAGATAATTTGACCATTCAAATATTCCCGGCACATATCGCTCATTTGTGATAATATCAGTGCTATCCACACTATAAAGATCAAATTCTAAAGATACTTTTTCTGCTATCCATGGACATAAATAGCAAGCCAATCCTACGCCTATAAAAAGATAGCTCATATAAAACAAGAATTTCTCAAGTGCACTTGCAGGGATCAGTCTGTCTACAATTCTGGTATCACCTCCCTTTGTGAATACTACCGGCGCCCAAATGAACATAAAGAGCAAGATAGTTCTGCATGGGCTATATATTCCCATGCGTATAGTTTGTGATGGGATCAGAAGGTAGACTAAAGCAGTTACCAACGAAAAGAGAAAATAAATTATAGTTTGCTTCTTGATCCATGGAGCATTATATTGGTATAGCTGGATCACTCTATGCCAAGAGAAATAAGAAGTCTGTGTTTTCATTATTTTTGAAGTTGAGATAGTATACAATGAGATTTATCAGAATGCAGTGCCATATAAAGGGCTTTCCAATCTACCCTGGTCTCCTCGTGCTTTTCAGAAGGATATATGTTAAGGTATCGGCCTCCAATATTCTCTAAATAAAGCGAATCCATATCGGGATGGTTGGAATATTCAAATGCCAATTTTTCTGCCACATCTTCCTCTGTCCCCACAAACAGAAGCTTGGATTCTTGCATTATCATAGCCCCATCAAATAATTTTTCAAGATCTGAGACTGTATGTGTTGAGACAATGATTGTTTGATTCTCACTTATGTTTGCAGCAATTAATTTGCGAAGAGTCACACGTCCTTCTATATCAAGTGCATTTGTCGGTTCATCAAGAAGTAGAGTTTTCACTCCCAAAGCAAGAGCATAAGATAATTGTGCTTTTTTTAGATTTCCAAGAGAATGTGCATTCATGGGTTCGTAGCCCGATTGTCCGAAAGCTTTAAGATTTTCTTCAAATTTTTCCTCCGAGAAATTAGGGTAGAAACGCGAATGTAACTTTTTGAATTCTCTGATAGTTTTACCCGGGAATTTCATATTGTCTTCCAAAAGGAATACATTGCCCATTTCGGCAGGATCATTTGTGGAAGAAGGATGTGAATCTATACAGCTAATTCCAGATTGAGGGTGTATAAGGCCGGCTATGACATGAAGCAATGTTGTCTTGCCGGCACCGTTTTCTCCGGCAAGCAGGTAAAGTCCGGTGCCGACCACTGCCGTTATATCAGACAATGCGGGGCTTTTTGCTCCCTTGTAGGTAAAAGTAACTTTTTTAAGTTCAATCATAGTCAGATAGTTTAAAGATAAAATGCTTTGCAGTGTTGTACATATGTACAACACTGCAAAGGTAATAATATTTTTTTAAACTACACAAAAAACAGCACATTTTTTTAATTCCAGACTGATTTTTGATGTCCTAACCCTGGTATAAGGATTTTTCAATTCTATTCAAGGACAAACTCTGTCATAAGCCATATCTTTTGTTTCTCTCCTTCAAAGCGAATACTTTTGTATAGCCTGTAGACTCCCGGCTGATTATTGTTGAGACTTGGGGTTAAAGCTGCCTCAAAAGTATGCTTTCCGGTTGGCTTCAACTCAATTCCTATGTCATGCCACATACCGGGATTAGGCAACCTATACCATAATCCATCGTTTCCTTTATAACCTATTAGGTAATACTCTCCGAAACATATATTACTCTCACTTTCATTGGTCAGAGTAAACGACACAGATTCCGACTTAACTGGAAATGAAGGTTTATCCGGAAGTAACTTCACATTTTTAAGTTCAACTATGGAGTCCACCAATTCAGAAATTGGCGTTGGCTTTGAGTCACCACTGAACTTTATATAAGGAGAGTTTGAAATACTTTTCCTGAATTCATTTTGCCAATAAGTGGTGTTTATTTCCAAGTATACTTCAACTGCATCCGGTAAAAGCCCAATTCCATATATATTTGGTTGCAAAGGATTTCCCTTTATCTCTTTTAGCCTATCCAATATCAATGACTGCAAATCCTTCAATTCTTTTTCAGATGGAGACTTATGTCTCGTAATAGTATCAGATTTAAAAACAGAATCGCATTCCTTATCCAAATACGAAGTCGATTGTGCCGAATCAACTACCGTGATTGAATCTTCCGACGTAGAAGAATTCATACCCGAACCTTTATCATCATGTTTAATGCAACCTGATAGATACGCCAACGATAATAAAATATCGACAATAATAATTAATTTCTTCATTGTTAATGACAAAGATAGGTTACTATTCCTTATTGTGAAGACTATCTTTTTCTTCGAACAAAATTGGCCACGTAAAATGCTGAGGTTCTTTTTGAGGAGTACAATACAAGACATCAAACCTTGGCAAAGATTCTACCAGTCTCAATGCTTCAGAATTCAGTTCTTCGTTTTCACTTCCTTTGATGATCTTACTATTACAGACTTTACCATCCGGTTGAACCATAAAATAAACTATAACTCTTTCTCTTCCTTTATAGCCTTCTGGAATACGAATATTTTCTTTCTGCCATTTCATCATATTGGCCATTCCTCCTGGAAACTCGCAGAATGGACCGAGTTCTATCCATGCATCTTCGTAAAATTTCTCAGCCTGACTCTTTAATGATTCAAAAGCACTTGAAGTCAATGAAACAAATGCACATTTATTTCCATATTCATCATTCTTGATCTCTATATTTGTTATGGAATCAGGACACACCATATTTATACCGGCACCGATTATCCATTCATTGTTGAAATACACAAAATCAATATTGTCTGCTTTTTGCACCCCATCACTTGAATTCATGGCTGATGAAAGCCAATCTCCTGACATGTTTATATAATACCAGTCGTCGCTTTCCCAATAATGATATTCTCCATCACTCCTTTTTACTTCTTTCAACACACCCTTCTCAGTCACTTTAGCCATTCCCTTCTCATACGGAAAGGCAAAAGCAAATTTTGGCTCCATTACCACATATCCATCTCCATTGGCAAAACCAACTTTTCCTTTTGTGTCGATAATACGATATCTATCACAACTTACATAATCATCATCGTTGTCTATTTGAAATGGCTTGAAATCAGTTTGAGAGATATGTTTGAGCACAATTGCTTCCGGAACTATCAGAGTGGTATTTGCAGTGTCTAAACCAATCTCATTGATCTTACACCCGGCAAAACATAATATAATCAGCAATAAAATTCCTATATATCTTCTCATTCTCATTTAATTATATGCTTTATTTCCTATATTCAATGGAGTCTCTTGCAAAGTTATAAAGACTTTTGATATTTTACAACCACCAAAGAGAAAAAAATATGAATCTGGATAATATTTAAAATAAATATAAAGTCACACACGAAAATCACATCATATTGTGATTTTTGATAATAAAATTAGAAGATTTGTCTCAATTCAACCAAAATCACAGTATATTGTGATTTAATTTGTATAAGTCACCTTTTTTACTGAATATGCAACCAAATCACAATGTAGTGTGATTTCATATTATGAATAAAATAGAATTAGGTGAATTGATAAAGACTCGGCGCAGTCGTTAAAGATTGATCAGCGGACGCTCGCACTGCTTGCGGGCGTTGGACTTAATTCTATAATGGCTGTGGAGTATGCATTACCGACACTTTATGATTCGACCAGATTAGATACTTGATTTGATACTCAGTAATAGAATTCAAAAATCGAGATTCAAATATGATTTGAATTTCTCTATTGAGGTGTTGATGATGAGAGAGTCCGGGAATTCAGTTTCTTTCAGAAGAGGAGGAAGATATTCATAGTTGGCTATGTCAAACGATATATGAGCATCGCTTCCGAGTATGACCGGCACATCATAACGCTTGCAAAGCTTTAAAATTTCTATATTATTGGCCTTTGCTGATAATTTCTTGCGTATAGGCTTCAGGGAACTGTTGTTGATTTCAAGAAGAGTATGATACTCTTTGGCAGCTAACACAATTGGCTCAAAATCCAATTCTGCGGTGCCGTCGCCCGGATGGCTTATAATGTTGATAAAAGGATTGCTGATGGCATTTATCATTCCTCGCGTATTCTCCTCCCGTGTGCCCCATTTATAACATAGAGAGTGAATGCCGGCAATTCTGAGATCAAGCTTTGACATCAATTCATCATCCATATCAAGATTCCCTTCTCCATCAAGAATATTGATCTCTGCGCCCAACATCAAATTGACCCCATACATTTCGCGTGGCACGATATGAAGATTACGGAAATAGATAGTCTCGCAAGTACCGGGTATACCTGGAGCGTGCTCTGTGATGCCTAATAACTTTATCCCTTTTTCCTTTGCACCCATTGCCATTTCCTGAATAGTACTGAATGCATGGCCACTGGCTATTGTATGTGTATGTACGTCAAGTTCTATGTTTTTGAAATCCATAATGCATAATCTTTTTCAATGCAAAATTACTAAAAAAACTGAAAGCAACTCGAAAACAAATCAGAATAAATAGCAACGGACATTAAATTTTCTTCAAATAAAATTTGGAAGTTTCAACCTTATGCATTATCTTTGCGTTGTAGAAACAGGAAGAGCGGAGAGCCGCTCACAAAAAATGACAATCCCAACACCACATCAAAGAAATTTGGGAAACTCATCAAACTTTAATGAAATACCGAGACTATCTGTCGGTTGCAATGGCGGGCCCCCCACTTTCGGGTGGTGTTCCCTCACGGGACGCAGGCGGATTACAAAGTGCCGATGGAACTCAAATCCTGTCTATCGGAGTTTCATCACAAAACCTTTGGTGTGGCTTTTTATAAAGGAGGCAGAAGGCTTTTATGCCATCCGCCTCCTTAACTTTTTAATATAACCCAAAATATGAAAGACGTAAAGCAAACCCTTCTCGACAGGGTATCAATCAGACGCTACGAACGCGAGGCAATACCTCAGGAAACAATGGACTTCATCTATGATGCTGTCCGCAACACCCCGACAAGCTACAACGGACAGCAATATTCTGTCATCGACATCGATGATCAGGAACTAAAGGAAAAACTCTATGAACTAACCGGCCAGAAACAGCTCAAGACCTGCAACCGCCTTCTCATCTTCTGCTCCGACTATAATAAGATGACTCTTCTCGCTAAGAAAAAGGGCGTAGACATGCCTCCATTCACCGACACAATGGATGGAACCATCATAGGTATTATCGACGCTTCGCTTGCTATGATGAGCGCTGTTGTGGCAGCAGAGGCTTGCGGACTCGGATGCAACTGTGTGGGCTATCTTCGCACTGTCGACCCAAAGGCAGTCGCAGAACTCCTGAAACTTCCCAAGGGTGTGTTCGTAGTATGCGGGCTTGCACTCGGAATTCCCCGCGAACATCCCGATCTAAAGCCGAAGCAGCAGCGCGACCTTGTATTTATGAAGAATTGCTATTCACAAGATCCCGAGAAACTGACTGAAGAGCTCGTGGATTATGACAAGACCGTCACTGACTACAACCAACACCGTGCAGGCGGCACGTCAGACAATGACTGGTGTGCCCATATCATCAACTACTACGACCATGCAATGGAATATCAGATACTCAAATATCTGAAGGATCAAGGATATGATATCAAAAAATAATGCTCAATTCATAATGCACAATGCATAATTAGAGTCGCGAAGCCAATTATGAATTATGATTGTGACTTGCTTTAGCTTGAGCGTAGCTGATTATGCATTATGAATTATGAATTATGCATTGAATCGATAAGAGAGCGGGCTTGACTGAATAGTCAAGCCCGCTCTCTTATCGATTCGCATCATCGCCGTCCGCCTGCCTTCTGACGCATCTGCTTCATCATTGCCATCGGATTCTTGATGCCTCCGGTAGCCATACGCATCATCTTACGGGTCTCTTCAAACTGCTTCAGAAGCCTATTTACCTCCTGAAGCGAAGTGCCACTTCCCTTTGCAATACGCTGGCGGCGTGATGCATTGATTATCTCAGGGTTCTGGCGCTCGTAAGGTGTCATCGAATATATTATGGCTTCGATTCCCTTGAAAGCATTGTTATCGATATCAATATCCTTGATAGCCTTTCCTACACCCGGGATCATTGCAGCCAGATCCTTGATATTACCCATCTTCTTGATCTGATGTATCTGCTTGAGGAAATCGTCGAAGTCAAACTTATTCTTACGAATCTTCTCCTGCAGACGTTCTGCTTCTTTTTGGTCGTAGATCTCCTGCGCACGCTTGGCAAGCTCCACGATATCGCCCATACCGAGGATACGATTAGCCATACCCTCCGGATTGAACTCCTGGATGTCTTCCATCTTCTCGCCGATGCCGACAAACTTAATTGGTTTGTCGACCACTGAACGTATGGAGAGTGCCGCACCGCCACGGGTGTCACCATCAAGTTTCGTCAATATCACACCATTGAAATCAAGACGATCATTGAATTCCTTGGCTGTATTGACAGCATCCTGACCGGTCATTGAGTCAACAACAAAGAGAGTTTCGTCAGGATCTACAGCTTTCTTGATGGCTGCTATCTCCTGCATCATCTCTTCATCGACAGCCAAACGTCCGGCTGTATCGACAATCACAAGGTCAAGTTTATTGTCCTTCGCATATTTGATGGCATTCTGAGCAATCTCCACAGGATTCTTGTTGCCTTCTTCAGTGTAGACAGGCACATCAATCTGGGAGGCAAGCACCTTCAGCTGCTCGATAGCCGCAGGACGATATACGTCGCCTGCTACAAGAAGAGGCTTGCGGCCTTTCTTCTTCAGCTTCAAAGCAAGCTTTCCGGAGAAAGTAGTCTTACCTGAACCTTGAAGTCCGGACATAAGGATTACAGCCGGCTTCCCTTCAAGCACGAGCGGCTCCTCCTTGCCACCCATCAGAGCAGTAAGCTCGTCGTGCACTATTTTCACCATCAGCTCCTTAGGCTTCAGGGCATTTATTACGTTCTGACCGAGTGCTTTCTGCTTGACAGTATCAGTAAAATTCTTTGCCACCTTATAATTGACGTCAGCGTCGAGCAGTGCGCGGCGCACGTCTTTCATCGTCTCGGCTATGTTGATCTCTGTGATTCGTCCCTCACCCTTCAGGATCTTAAACGAACGTTCGAGTCTTTCGGAAAGATTATTAAACATAAAATTTGAGTATTAATGCATAATTCATAATGCATAATTCATAATTACTTGTCTTTTACCTAACAGTAAATGCATTTATGAAATTATACACTATATTATAGTTATTATTTCAGTAGATTTGTGGCTGTGTCAGGAAAAATTACCTTCGGTTGGAATTCCCTTGCCTCTTCAGGAGTCATGAAAGCGTAAGCGATGATGATTATTATGTCGCCCACCTGCGCCTTTCTGGCAGCTGCACCATTAAGGCAAATCACCCCGGAATTGGGTTTCCCGGCTATTACATAAGTCTCGAGGCGCTCTCCATTGTTATTGTTGACAATTGCCACCTTTTGCCCCGGCAAAATGCCGGCAGCCTCAAGAAGTGCTGAATCTATTGTGATGCTTCCGATATAGTTAAGATTGGCCTCGGTGACGTGCACCCGATGTATCTTTGAGGCCAGCATTTCGATCTGCATTGCTTCAGGAGTGTTTGCTTTGACTTATTTATATCTTATATTGTCGATGAGTCGCACTTTTCCACAATATACGGTGATACATCCTACGATGTCGGGAGACTCAGACCATTCATCGACAGGGAGGAGAGTGCGTCCGTCGACGATTTCAAAATATTCCACATTCATATAAGGCACAGCGTTGATTCGCTCCACGACCGTGTCATGTGTTGCCTGCACTGAATGATCTTTTGAATATTCCACGCTGTAGGCAAGCGCTGCATGAATCTCAGGAGCCACCTTACGCTGTTCATCGGTCAGGAGAGCATTGCGGGAAGAAAGCGCAAGACCATCATCTGCACGCTTGATCGGCACCGGCACTATCTGCACATCTATATGCTCAGATTCTACCATGTTTTTGATTACAGCTATCTGCTGGAAGTCTTTTTCACCGAAATAGGCTCGTGTTGGGCGACAAAGACGGAAAAGACGACTCACCACCTGCGCCACACCCTGGAAATGTCCCGGACGGAACTTACCTTCCATCACTTCGGCTGCGGTGCCAAGTTGGAATTCATGGTCGGCTTCAGTACCATCAGGATACATTTCCTCTACAGAAGGAGCGAAAACCGCAGTGGTGCCTTCACCTGCAAGAAGGCGAAAATCTTCTTCCTCATTTCTTGGATAAGTAGCGAGGTCAACCGGATTATTGAACTGAGTCGGATTGACAAACACGCTGACGAGGGCCACATCGTTTTCCGACACAGCCTTCTTCACGAGGGAAAGGTGTCCGTCATGGAGGGCACCCATGGTAGGAACGAATCCTATTGTCTTTCCTTTGCCGAGCGTCTCGCCTACAAAGGCCTCAAGATCGCTGACATTACGAATTATCTGCATTGCCATTGCTTTAGTATGATAATATTTCAGCCGTCGTAGAAAAAAAAGACGGCTTATTACCTATGTAAAAGTTTCAACTTGCAAAGTTAATAAATAAGTCACAAAACCACCAAGCATTTCCAACAAAAAAGACAAGTCAATGTTAAAAAAATAGAAAAATAATGTTCTCGAATGCTAAAGAATCAAAAAGCGGGCGAAATATAAGGGCTATGTGGATTTTTTTTTGTAATTTTGCACTACGGCATATACCGACGCGGGAAGCGATACGATATGCAGAATATAAAATATAGATATGGCCAAGAAAAAATTTCTGTTTGTGGCGCAGGAGGTAGCCCCCTATCTTCCGCCGGAAAAAATATCATCACTGGGCAAGGAAGTTGCCACAGGCATCCATAAAAGAGGCTATGAAGTGCGCACATTCACCCCGAAATGGGGAGCTATCAATGAGCGTCGCAATCAGCTTCATGAAGTGATCCGCCTAAGTGGGCTCAATGTCACAATTGACGACAATGACCATCCTTTGTTGCTGAAGGTAGCAAGCCTCCACCCGACAAGGACTCAGGTCTATTTTATTGACAACGACGACTATTTCCAGAAACTTGACTCAGACATAGACGATGTGGGCAGCAACCGGCCTGACAACGACCAGAGAATCATCTTCTTCACTCGCTCTACAATTGAGACTGCGAAGAAGCTCCAATGGGATCCAGCTGTGATTCACTCCCAAGGTTGGGTGGCTTCAATGGTCCCGGTCTACTTGCGTCAGCTCAGTGACTCTGTTCCTTTTGAAAGTTCAAAGGTAGTGTACACAGTGCTTCCCGAAGAACCCACACTGACCATCGACAAAGGCTTTTTCCGTCGACTTAAAGAAGAAGGAGTGAAAGAAGATTTTTTGGCTGCTTATGAAAATATGGATCTTACTCCTAAGCTTCTCCACAGAATGGCAATCGACAATTCTGACGGAGTGATATTTATGACTGACGAGCCTGATCCGGAGTTATTGGCTGCCGTGGAAGCCAAAGGGATCCCTTATCTCAAAAAAGAGGATGCCGACGGCAACCTTGAGGCTTACATAGAATTTTACGACAAACTTTCTGACAAATGATGCGCCATAAACCCTTGCGCAAGACGCTAAAGCTTCTTGCAGCCCCATTACTCGGCCTTGCTGCCGGAGCTGTTTTCGCTTCTTGCGAAGACAAGGTGTCGACCGTAGGCAGTGACCTTGCTAACGGTGAGGTTCAGATTGCACTCGACTCATTGATCTGGGACGGCTCAGAACAAAATATATATCGTGGTGATAAGAAGCATTTGGTAGTTTGCCCAAAGCTCAGCTATTCCACGGTCTTCGATGATGCTGTCGACTCAAGGAGCACCACCAATCTTATTGGAAGAATCAGTGTGCCGGAATATGGCGACCTTAATTGTTCGTTCGTAAGCCAAATGCTGAGCACTACCAGTCTTGATATACCTGATTCAATACCGGTGTCACAAGTTGACTCGATGAAGATGGTGCTCTACGTTCCAAGAGGTGCTCTCACCGGCGACTCTCTTGCTCCACAGCAATTGAAAGTGTTCCGCCTCACTAAAAGCTTGCCTTCAGATATCGACAATCGCTTTGACCCGACGGGGTATTACGATCCTAAAAATCCACTTGGGACCAGGAGCTTCACACTCTCTGCCCTTGGCATGAGCGATTCTTTATATACTCATAAGACCTTGATCAATATCGAGATTCCTTTGTCGCGAGAGATGGCCGTTGAGACTGTCAATGCGTATAGGGACGACAAAATCAATTCGATATTCAAATGGCCGCAGACTTTTGAAAAGTATTTCCACGGAATATACGTAGAGCCTTCTTTTGGCAGGGGATGTGTAGCCAATATCGTACAGTCAAGGTTTGTGATATTCTACAATTACAAGGAGACCAAGATCGAAACTACCGATGACAAAACCACAACCACAGTCAACACCAAAGTGGGGACAGCCGGCGTATTTGCATCATCTCCCATAGTGCTTAATAGCAATAATATCAGCTTTAAGCCATCAGAAAATCTCAAGATTCTCGCATCTGACAACGATGCATTGATCACGACTCCTGGTGGATATCGCGTCAATTTCCGTTTCCCTGCAAAAGAACTCTTAGATATATATAGGCAGTCGCAATCTAAGCTTGCTGTGGTGAGCGACCTGACTCTAAGCATCCCTGCTGAAGAGATAAAGAACGATTATGGATTGACTCCTCCCCCCTATCTTATTTTGGTGAGGACCTCTAAGCTTAAGGAATTCCTTGATAGCAATTCTTTGCCTGACAATAAGGATTCGTTCTATGCTGAATATAATAGCAAAATACAGCGGTACACTTTCTCTTCAATGAGAAACTATATGCTTCGTATCATAGAAGAAGGAGTGAAAGATGAAGACATTGATTTCACCATCATTCCGGCAAACCTCGAATTTGAAGAGGAGCAATCTTCCAACAGCTATTATAATCCCCTGTATAGCTTATATTATGGTTATAGCAACTCTTCAAGTTCTGCAAAAAAGTATCTGACCAAATGCACTCCTTACATCTTGAATCCTACAATGTGTAAACTGCACATGGATCAAGCACGCACCATATTCGTATATTCACAACAGCAGATGAAATGACAATGAACGCTCCGGCACTCATCCTCTTATTCAGTCTACTGCAATTCATTACCGGCACTGCGGCCAATCCGGCCGACAGTGCCGTTATGTCACGTCCGGGAGCCACACTGCTCTTTGCGGGCGACGCCATGCAGCATCAGGCTCAGCTCGACCAAGCCCTTCTTGAGGGAGACGGCAAGCGATATGACTATTCGGAATGCTTCCGATGGATTGCACCGACTGTGACGGAAGCTGACTATGCAGTCGTCAATCTTGAGGTTCCTCTTGGAGGTGGTCCTGTCTACAGCGGGTATCCATGCTTCAGTGCGCCCGACAGTTATGCACAAGCTCTCGTAGACGCCGGCTTCGACATGATGCTGACCGCCAACAACCATTGTTTAGATTCCGGCATGAAGGCTGCCCGGCGCACCATCAGCGCCCTCGATTCGCTTGGAATCGACCACATCGGCACATATCATGATTCTGCCGACAGAGAAAAGAAGGTTCCCTTCATAAAGGATATCAACGGCATTAAGTTTGGCTTTCTCAATTATACATATGGCACAAATGGAATCCCTGCGAAAGACGGAATGGAGGTGTCACTGATTGACCGGAAGAAAATAGCTGAGGAAATGAAGCAGACCCGCGATGCCGGAGCAGAGATTATTGTGGTGACTATGCACTGGGGAATTGAATACGTTTTGAAAGAAAATGCTATTCAGCGTGACCAGGCACAGTTTCTTATCGACAATGGCGCCGACATGGTGATAGGAAGTCATCCTCATGTGATTCAGCCCATGAAGATGGTTCGTGATGAAAAGCGGCAGCAAGATGTGCCGGTGGTCTACTCACTTGGAAATTTTATTTCAAATATGAAGACCGGCGACACGCGCGGAGGTGCATATGTCAGGGTGAGGGTTGAGCGAGATCCGGATGGCACACCAAGAGTGAAATGGGCAGACTATGACACGTTCTTCTGTGCCAAACCCACAGGAAAGGGAAGCAACTATACGGTTATCCCGTCAGATCGAACAGACCTGATTCCTAAGGCACAGATGGATCATTGGCGCATCTTCGACCGCTCATCAAGCAAGGTATTTGATGCAGAGAATGTCAACATTCCACGTCGCAAAAAAAGTGGAGAGTGAAGAGCGGAATAATAGAATAGTCTATTTAATGAATTAATACCAACAATTAATAATTTATCACAGAATATGAAAACCCAGATAGACACACCCAAGGCCCCTGGAGCAATCGGCCCCTACAGCCAGGCTGTAAAAGCAGGCAACCTCATCTTCGTATCAGGACAACTTCCCATTAATCCTGCCGACGGAACTATGGGAGAATGCATCAAATGCCAGACTCGCCAGAGCCTCGAGAATGCAAAGGCTATCCTTGAAGCAGCAGGCGCATCATTTGCCGACGTAGTGAAGACTACAGTATTCTTAGCAGACATGAGCCTCTTCGGCGCAATGAATGAAGTTTACGCTGAATACTTCTCAGCCCCCTATCCTGCACGCTGCGCATTCGCGGTAAAAGAACTCCCCAAGCAGGCTCTCGTAGAAATCGAGATGATAGCTTCTGTGTAATTGAAAAGTTAGAATTATATCCTATAGTTTGGATTAGTCACAATGCTAAAGAAGGATGAGGATCTGATCCTCATCCTTCTTTTTCCATTAATTCGAGCAGGCGCATTTCCGCCTCATCTATTCGTTCGATCACTTCTTGTATCCGCGCCCCCGCCTTAGTGATTTCATCTACCGACATATTTCCGGAAGACATATTTGATTCAAGTTCCGATTTCTCACTGTTGAGACTTTCAAGCTCTGTCTCAAGAGCCTCCATTTCCCTCTTTTCCTTGAATGATAATTTTGGCTTCCGTTCAGTCTTCTGTTTACCCAGGGCTGAATTGTCAGCAGCTCCCTTAGCTTCTGCCAGACGCTTTGCTTCATCCAAGGCAGCCTTTGCCTCTTTCTCCTCCTGACGCACACAATGGCGATAAGTGGAGTAATCACCCGGGAAATCCCTTACTTCTCCATCCCCTTTCATCACGAAAATATGATCTACTATTCGATCAAGGAAGAATCGGTCGTGACTCACCACTATCACACATCCCTTGAAATCGGCAAGATAGTTTTCAAGCACACCGAGTGTCATGATGTCAAGGTCGTTTGTTGGCTCGTCGAGAATGAGGAAGTTAGGCTGACGCATCAGCACGGTAGCTAAATACAGACGACGGCGTTCTCCGCCGCTGAGTTTGTAGATATATTTCTGCTGAGTAGCCGGTTCAAAAAGGAAATGAGTCAAAAACTGCTGGGCCGTAAGAGTTGTCTTATCGTCGATCCTTACTGTCTCAGCAATCTCCCTGACTGCATCAATCACTTTCTTACGCTCATCGAAATCAGTCATTCCCTCTTGTGAGTAGTAGCCCCATCTTACAGTCTCGCCAACATCGAAGTGTCCGGAATCAGGAGGCAACTCTCCAAGCAGCATCTTTATAAACGTAGACTTTCCGGCTCCATTATCTCCGACAATACCGACTTTTTCAAACCTTGCGAAATTATAGTTAAAGTCGTTGAGAATCGGTATCACCATGCGGGAACCATCAGGAAGATCCTTCTCAAACTTCTTTGCTACATGAACAGCTTCAAAAATTTTATTTCCAATATAGATCCCCTTTACTGCAAGCCGCACATCTTTCTCATTGAGGTTGACATGACTTCGCTTCTCGAGGTCATGAAACGAATCGATCCGATATTTGGCTTTGCTGCCCCGGGCCTGAGGCTGACGCCGCATCCACTCCAATTCTGTGCGCAGAAGATTTTTCACTTTGGCAAGTTCCGCGCTGAGCACTTCATGACGTTCAGTGCGCTTGCGCAGATAATAGTCGTAGTTGCCATCGTAGATGAAAGCCTCTTCCCGGTCTATCTCCAGAATACGCGTACACACATTGTCGAGGAAGTAACGGTCGTGGGTCACCATGATAAGAGTAGTCCGAAGTCTCGACAGATATGCCTCCAGCCATTCCACCATAGCGATGTCAAGATGGTTAGTTGGCTCATCGAGCACCAGAAGATCCGGCTCCTCAAGCAAGACTTTGGCTATGGAAACTCTCTTGAACTGGCCGCCCGACATCGTGCCAAGCTTCTGGTCGAAATCTGTGATTCCAAATTGCGACAACATTTGCCTTGCACGGTCAGGAGCGTTGTAGTCATCACTGCCGTGAGGCTCCGGAGTGGCATATCCAAGTGCTGTCTCTTCCTTATCAAAATCCGGACTTTGAGAAAGATAACCAATCCTTACTCCATCTGAAAACGTGATTTTTCCGGAGTCGTAGTCATCGAGCCCACAGATAATATTGAGCAGAGTAGTCTTACCAGAACCATTACGAGCTACAATCCCGACCTTATCCCCTTCTTCTACAGTCAGAGATAGGTCAGAAAAGAGCATACGGTCTCCTATCGACTTAGTGAGTTTTTCAATCTGGAGCTTTATCATCGCTGGCCGGGAGATCAGAATTCAAAGTCAACACAAGCTCGCGCCTCCTTGTAGGGTCCAAGGATAGCAGCGGCTGCCACATGAGCCGGATGCTTGGCATAGGTGTGGACATCTTTCATAGTCGGAACCACAGCCATCAAGACCACATCCCAGTCTTCTGCCGGATTTTCATTGATGCCTACCTCCATGCTTTGCAGACATTCTATCTTCTCAGGAAGTGCGAGAAGAGCTGCTTTGAAATCTTCAGCTATCTTACGGCGGAGCTCATCACTGCCGTGAAGTTTGAACATTACTGTATGCTTTACCATTGCTTAGGATTATTTTTTGCAAAGTTAATAAAAATTTCCTAATTTTGCCAATCCAAACAACAATGACTTTCATGAAAAGACACTTTTTTATTTTAGCACTCTTCTCTGCAGCTGCATATGTCTCACTGCCTGCATCAGCAGAAATAGCTCCAGAGCCTGCGGAAGGAGCGGATAAAATAAGCTACATACCTGAATTTCACGGAGCCGTAAGACCCCGATGGGAGGTCGACACTGAGACCGGGCAGAGTCGTTTCGAGGTGAGATGGGCCCGATTTACAGCCGAGGGGAAAGTTTCGCCGAAGATAGGATATTTCACTCAGGTGGACTTATGCGACCAAGGTGTCTTTAAATTTCATGATGCCTATGTGAAGATGGAAGTTGCAAAGGGATTGGAAGTACAGGCAGGCCAGTTCCGCATGCCGTTCGGACGCGAGCCTTTCATGGCCCCGCAGAACTATGTCTTCGCAAACCGCTCTTTCATGGGAAAGCAGATGTGCAACTACCGCAAGGTAGGAGCCAAGCTCACCTATACATTACCGGTAAAATTACCCCTTACCATTGAAGCAGCTGTAGGCAATGCCGGCGGAGTGGCAAACCATAATATCTGGGGAAAATCATATATGGGATGCGGACGAGTAACCCTCCAGGCAGGCGACTTCAACATTTGCGGTGGAGTCATGGATATTCTTCCCGATGTCACCCGCATAATGCTGTATGACATTGGCACCACTTGGAGACGCGGAGACTGGCGCGGAGGCTTGGAATATATGAACGAGCATTACGTCAAATCTTTTCATAAGGATGCTCATTCATGGGTGATATGGGGTGACTATGGTCGAAACGCCAAGCTCGGCATTTTCAACCATTGGTCAGTCCAGGCTCGCTACGACGGGATGAACCGGCAATGGAACGGAGTGGAAGGTAACGCTGATAATGAGGGGCGACATCGGGCTACCATCGGCGGGACACTCTCCTATAGATATAAAAAAGTATTTGCAGATGTAATACTCGACTACGAGCAATACTTTTACCAGCACGGCTACACTGCCACTGAAGGGCAGGGCAATAAGCTCGTCATTGAGCTCGCCGTCCGCTTCTAATACGCACAACGTAAAACGCACAACGTTTGCCCAATAGCGGATTTTTTTGTAACTTTGCAGGCTGAAACAGAGAATAATCAAAAGAAAAGATGATACAGACAAGCAACCTAAGCATCCAGTTTGGCAAAAAACCGCTTTTCTCGGATGTAAACCTTACCTTCACCCATGGCAATTGCTACGGCATCATTGGAGCCAACGGGGCCGGTAAGTCAACACTGATGCGAATACTTTCAGGGCAACTCTCCCCAACTTCAGGATCCGTCACTATGGGTCCGGGCGAACGCCTGTCAGTGCTCGAACAGGACCACTTTAAATATGATGACTGCACCGTAATCGAGACCGTATTGCGCGGCCATACCGTGCTTTGGGACATCATGCAAGAGAAAGATGCTCTTTATGCCAAGGAAGATTTCACTGAAGAAGACGGCATTCGAGCCGCAGAACTCGAGGAGAAATTTGCCGAAATGGAAGGGTGGAACGCCGAAAGCGATGCAGCAGCCCTTCTTTCCGGGCTTGGTATCAAGGAAGACTCCCACTACTCACTGATGCGCGATATGGGAGCAAACGAGAAAGTGCGCGTCCTGCTTGCAAAGGCACTCTTTGGCAATCCCGACAACCTTCTTCTCGACGAGCCTACCAACGACCTTGACCTTGAGACCGTAGCTTGGCTTGAAAACTATCTTTGCAACTTCGAAAACACTGTGCTTGTCGTGAGCCACGACCGACATTTCCTTGATGCAGTCAGCACTCACACTCTCGATATCGACTATAACAAGATTTCACTCTTCGCCGGCAACTACAGCTTCTGGTATCAGTCTTCTCAGCTTGCTCTCCGCCAGCAGCAGATGGCCAATAAGAAAGCTGAAGAGAAGAAAAAGGAACTCCTTGAGTTTATACGTCGATTCTCAGCCAATGTAGCCAAGTCTAAACAGACCACCTCGCGCAAGAAGATGCTTGAGAAACTCAATATTGAGGAGATCCAGCCCTCTACTCGCCGCTATCCCGGCATAATCTTTACGCCTAACCGTGAGGTAGGCAACAAGATACTCGAAGTCAAGGGACTAAAGGCTACCGTGGATGGAGAAGTCCTTTTCAATGATGTCAATTTCCAAATTGAAAAAGGCGACAAGGTGGCTTTCCTGAGCCGTGATCCGCGTGCCATGACAGCTCTATTCGAGATAATTATGGGCAACCGCAAAGCTGATGCCGGAGAATATGCGTGGGGACAGACTATCACTACCGCTTATCTGCCACTTGACAACAGCGACTTTTTCAATACGGACCTGAATCTCGTAGACTGGCTATGCCAGTATTCCAAAGACTCCTCAGAAATATATCTCAAGGGATTCCTCGGAAAGATGCTGTTCAGTGGAGAAGATGTGCTTAAGAAGGCAAGTGTGCTTTCAGGAGGTGAGAAAATCCGCTGCATGATAGCCCGAATGATGCTTACAGACGCCAATACCCTCGTGCTTGACTCCCCCACAAACCACCTTGATCTTGAGTCGATCCAGGCATTCAACAATACGCTGCAAAACTTCAAGGGTGTGATATTGATGTCGAGCCATGACCACGAGTTTATCCAGACGGTCTGCAACCGCATCATAGAACTTACGCCAAACGGAATCATCGACAAGATGATGGACTACGATGACTACATCACTGATGAAAAGGTAGCCGCAGCACGCGAAAGGTTATATAAATAAAAAAGCGCCCTAAGGGCGCTTTTTTTAATTTCCCATATCTGAGAGGAACTTGATACGCACCAGACGAATCTCTTCTTCTGTATAATCCTCTCCAAGGTCTTGGATAGCTTCTTCCAGGTTGTCTTCCTCAGTCTCTTGAAAATAATCGATGATGTCTTCCTCCACACCCTCTTCAAGGACATCTTTGAGGAAATAATCAATATTTATCTTGATTCCAGCCTCTACAATAGCCTCAAGTTCGGTCAGAAGCTCATCAAAATCAAGTCCCTTGCCTTCGGCAAGCTCATCGAGGGCTATCTTACGGTCGATGCCTGTGATCAGATACACCTTGAGCTTTGACTTGTTTGGCATCATCCTCACCTTGAAGTCTTCAGGACGGACGATATCGTTTTCCTCGACATATTCACGAATAGTCTTTAGGAATTCATTGCCGAATCGCTTTGCCTTCCCGGTGCCTACTCCGGGAATGAATGAAAGCTCTTCCATCGTGACGGGGTATGTTGTGGCCATTGCTTCAAGCGATGGCTCCTGGAACACCACATATGGAGGCACATCATTCTTTCTTGCAACTTTCTTGCGAAGATCGATAAGTATGTTATATAGCACCTCATCAGCAGCTCCCGAACCGGCCAATTGCTGTGGTTCCGGCTCTTGATCAGAGAATTCTGAATCCTCCACTATCTTAAACTGAGGTGACGGTTTTTTCAAATATTTCTTACCCTTGGCAGTGACTTTGAGTATGCCATAGTTCTCAAGGTCTCGTTTGATGTATCCGGCGATGTCTGCCTGCCTGATTACGGCAGCAAGCATTCGCTCATCGGTGTTGGGCATACACCCGAACCATTCGATTTCATCATGACCATTCTCGCGGATCTCATCTGTAGCGCGTCCGATCATGACGCAAGTGATGTATTCCGCCTTGTATTTTTCTTTAAGTGCGAGGGCCGTTTCCATTACGGCGCAAAGTTCTTCTGTAGCTTCCACTAATTTTTTGGGGTGTTTGCAATTGTCGCAGTTGCCACAATTGTCATTTTCATAGTTCTCGCCGAAATAATGAAGGAGTATGCGCCGACGGCAAACCGACGACTCTGCATAGGCCGCAGTCTCAGCCAGCAACTGTCTCCCTATCTCCTGTTCGGCCGGGGTTTTGGAGAGCATAAGTTTGTCAAGTTTCTGAAGGTCTTTTCGTGTGTAAAAAGCGATACAGTGTCCTTCGCCTCCGTCGCGTCCGGCTCTGCCGGTCTCCTGATAATAGCCTTCAAGGCTCTTAGGGATATCGTAGTGGATCACATATCTGACATCCGGCTTGTCTATGCCCATGCCGAATGCAATCGTGGCTACTATGACATCGACTTTTTCATGAAGGAACGCATCCTGATTCTCACTTCTCACCGTGGCCTCCATACCTGCATGATATGGCAGGGCCCTGATGTTATTGACCTTCAGAAGCTCTGCCATCTCCTCCACTTTCTTTCTGCTCAGGCAATATATAATGCCGCTTTTGCCTTTCTGCTGCTTCACAAAGCGGATGATGTTGGCATCGATTTCTTTTGTCTTAGGTCTTACTTCATAATAAAGATTTTCTCTGTTGAAACTTGATTTATATACTTTTGCCTCAAGCATCCCGAGGTTTTTCTGTCTGTCGTGCTGCAGCTTGGGAGTAGCTGTTGCAGTCAGCGCTA
>JAIDSL010000060.1 GCA_029061255.1 Muribaculaceae bacterium | reverse complement strand
GCGTCATGGGTAGTATTTTAAAGTTGTTTAGTTCATGAAAAGGTTCCTGTCTTTCGACACCGCAAAATTACAGAATGCGGTTTCCTCCTCAAAACTCCCATGCGCCAAACGTTTGGTAATAATGACGCAACTCACTGCTTCTTAGCAATCTGACCTAAAATTACCAAATATCTGAATCAATTTTACCAAATTAATCCTCTACAGATCACATCCAGAGACAACTGGTGTGCGGACAACGATTCAGTGCACTTCCTCCAATTTGCCTCTCACATAGCAATAAATAGCTATATAAAATCGAATCTTTTCCAAAAGTGGGTAAAAAATTACACTTTTTGGAAAAGATTCGACCTATGGCGGGATATTTACATTAGTATTAGAATGGCAAAGCCTCCTGTCGTATCGAAGATGACAGGAGGCTTCAATGTTAACGAAGATAGATTTTATATCAATTTTTCGCACTACGCATCACGCATCACGCATTACGCATTACGCAATACGCATTACGCAATACGCACTACGCATCACTCCGTCAACTCGGAGGGAAGCACCGGCATCGCTCCTTTCTTGGTGCAGACGAATGCTGATGTACGAACTGCGATTGAATGAGCCTCCGGCACAGACTTACCCTTGAGGATGCTTGCGATGAAGGCCGCGGTGAATGAGTCGCCTGCGCCTACAGTGTCGGCCACCTCTACCTTCGGAGTCGGCTGGAAGGAAACGTTGCCTGGAGTGAAAACATAGCTTCCGTTGACGCCACAAGTCAGAATGAGCATCTTAAGGTTGTACTTCCCAAGAAGAATCCAGCACTTGTCCTGAAGGTCGATGCCCGGATATCCGAACATACGGCTTACTGTCACTAACTCCTCGTCATTGATCTTAAGGATATTGCAGCGCTCCATTGAGTTGCAGAGAATTTCCTTTGTATAGAAACCCTGACGGAGGTTGACATCAAACACCACCAGAGAGTCTTCTGTTTGAGGCATTGCATCAAGAAACTTATTGATAGTCTCGCGTGACACCACATTGCGCTGTGCCAAAGAACCGAAGCAAACAGCCTTGGTCTTCTTGGCAAGACCCTCGAGAGCCTCGTTGAAGGGAATGTTGTCCCATGCCACATTCTCCTTGATGTCATACATCGGAATGCCGGCCTCGTCAAGCTCTACCTGAACGGTACCTGTCGGATAAGGCACAATCGAGATGAGCTGGTTGAGACCCTTGGATGTGAGATTGTCGAGGATCTCCTTGCCGAGATGGTCGTCGCCCACAGCGCTTACTACACAGCTGGGAAGTCCGAACTGGGAAACGTGATATGCGAAGTTGGCGGGTGCACCGCCGATTTTCTTTCCTTCAGGAAGGATGTCCCATAGGGCCTCACCCATTCCTACTACAAAGTCTTTCATGAATATAATGATGAATGATTAATTATTAATGATTAATTGGTTTTTGCCTTTGCTCTTTGCAAAGCGTAGCTGATTATGCATTGTGCATTATGAATTGATTAAGCGTTCTTGATCTTAAGCGTATAGAACGCGAGGTAGATGACTCCAAGCGTCATCACAGCTACCGCGCCGGCCACGCCTACCGCATCCTGGGCGAAACCCATGCAGAGCGGGAACACTGTGCCGCCGAAGAGACCCATGATCATAAGGCCCGAAACCTCGTTCTTCTCCTTAGGCTGGCGGTTGAGTGCCTGTGCGAACACAACGCTGAATATATTTGAGTTGCCGAAACCGATGCAAGCGATGGCGGCGAGCACAAGGAACTGCGAGGAAGCCACGAATAGGCCGATCATACCGAGCATCATGCAGAATACGCTGAATGCGAAGAATGATTTGGCAGACATCTTGGCGAGGATGAAGGAGCCAAGCAGACAGCCACCGGTGCGGAAATAGAAATAGATCTGAGTGCCAATCACTGCATCTTCTACGCTTAGACCAAACTTTTCAGTCAAAATCTGGGGCGCGAAAGTATTAGTGCCCACATCGATACCCACATGACACATGATGCCAAGGAAGCAGAGAAGCACGAAGGGTATACGGAGAAGGACTACGCACTCCTTGAAGCCGGTCACTTTGTCAGGCTGCTCTTCAGCTATTGGAGTGGCTCCGAGAGCAGCAATGGAAAGGAGGCAGACTGCTGCAAAGATTGGGAACACTACCCTCCATTCAAGGCCGAAAGTAGGCATCAGCATAGCGGCACCCCAAGCCATCAGATAAGGAGCGAGAAGAGAAGCGAGTGCCTTCACAAACTGACCGAAGGTAAGGGTCGAGGCCAGACGGGCCGGATTGATAAGGCCTGATACAAGCGGATTGAGCGAGGTCTGCATCACAGCATTGCCGATACCAAGGAGAGAGAAGGCTATGAGCATCGTGTAGTAGCCTGTATGGAACATCGGAATCACGAGTGATATGAGTGTAAGGAGAAGCGACAGAAGTACGGTTTTCTTACGTCCGATCTTGTTCATCAGCATGCCGGTAGGCACCGAGAAGATCAAAAACCAGAAGAATACGAGTGAGGGGATGAAGCCCGCCTGTGCGCCGGAGAGATTAAGGTCGACCTTTACGAAATTAGTGGCTGAGCCCACGAGGTCTACGAAACCCATCGAGAAGAAGCAGAGCATGACCGGGATGATCTGCATCATGAACGATTTACGGTCGGTTGCGACTGATTGTGCCATATCGGAGTTATTTTGTTTTCAATGAATATACTTTGAGATTGCTGATTTTCGACTTTCCTCCTGTAGAGGAAACGGAGAAACTACTGTATGGTTCAACGGGAAACACGAGATTTGTCATGACAAACTGACCGTCGTTGCCGAATACCTCTATGCTTGACTTGTCGACAAATATGCGAAGCGAAATCCTGCCATTGGTCTCAAATGTAGGGGAAACTGTCACAGCAGGGAAGTTCTCACTGAAATCTACGATTCCACTCTCACGGCGGTCAAACGACAAGGTATGCTTTTCTGAATCATATACCATGTCCACCTTGTTGCCGACTTTGTTGGAGAGAGTCAGAGTCACCACATCTTTTCCTGTTACATCTATGTCAAGAAGTATCTCGCATATTCCGTTGTTGGCAGCAGGGAGAGCGAAGCTGACGGGATTCTTACCGGCCTTTACGCTTCCCTTGCTTAACGTGAGTTTCCCTCTAAGTGCGGAAAGTTCCGGAGATGGGGCGCTTGATGCGTAAATCTGTCCGTCCGGTCCCTTGAAAAGACCTATCTCTCTCGGAAGGGTATTCGCACTGCGGAATTGTTTGGTGGGTACATCAGCTGCATACTGCCAGTTGCTCATCCAGCCTATGGCAGTGCGTCGGCCATCGGGTGCATCGCTCCAGCTTACGAGGGCATAGTTGTCTTTGCCGAAGTCAAGCCATTTGGTAGGCACGTTGCCCTGTGCGTCTGTGTCTGCCTTGAAGGTCTTGCCATCCCAGTCGCCGGTGAAGTACTGTATTGCCGAGCCACCGAATGGACCACCTGGATTAATGTTGCATATCAAAACCCATTTCTTCTCATTGGTGCCTTCCACTGGGAGTTGGAACAGGTCAGGGCATTCCCATACACCATCCTGGCATCCGAGACCCTTGCCAAAACCGCTTTGAAGAGTCCATGTCTTTAGGTCGGGAGAAGTGAAGAAAAGCATCTCATGGTCGAGGGCGTGCGCCAATACGAGGTTCCACTCCTTTGTCTCCGGATTCCAGAACATATTCGGGTCGCGTGCCTCGCTTTCAAGTGTGAGGATTGGATTGCCGTCATATTTGGTGAAAGTCATTCCGTTGTCGCTGCTGTGCGCAAGACTCTGCATCTGGCTGGTGCCTGCAGACGTAAAAAGCGCAATCACTGCATCCTTGCCAAACCCTGCTGTACCCTCATGGTCGATGACACTGCTTCCGCTGAAAATTGAGCCGAGTCCGTCCGGACGAATGGCGATTGGCTCGTGGTTCCAATTGATAAGGTCTTTTGTGGTGGAATGTGCCCATGTCATGTTTTGCCACTTTGATCCGTAAGGATTATACTGATAATAGAGATGCCAGACACCATCTTTGTAGAACATTCCATTGGGGTCGTTCATCCAGCCATATAGAGGTGCATGGTGAAACGCCGGGCGATACTGTTGCTCATTATCTTGTATGTCAAGGGTATCTGTAAGGGTCAATCCTTTCCAGCATGCATCTTCTTTTGCCTCTCGCACTGAGCTGCGTCCCTGAGGTGTCACTACATCAAGAGTAACTTTTTTCCCTTTATATGGAGAAAGGTCGAATGGCACAAGGTAGTCAGTCTTGGACTTCGCAAGACGCACATAGATTGTCTCGGCGATTTTTCCGTCTACAAGTACATTGATGCGGGCATCATCGATATTTTCCTGAACAGGGAGCATCAGATACTGATCTCCACCTGTCACTCTGACGAGAGTGTTGTTGACTCCAAGATGGTTGATCTCGAGCCCATCTGAGGCAGCCGATGACAGGGAGGCTGAAGTAAGTATTCCGATCGCTGTCATTGCTGTAATGAATCGTTTGATATTAGTCATATATATTTTATTATAGTTTCTTATCAATGTGGTTGTTTTTTAATTTCGCATCCGGAGAGTCCTTGTCTACGAAGGGTGCCCTCCGGATGCGTTCGAACCTAAACTTTTTTACCTTGGTGTTTTCCGTAGTACCAATTTCGAACCTAATAACCTAAAAACTTAATAACCTATCTAATCTTTATGCATTAATTTCGCGTTGTAGGAACGCACGGGCCGTGCGTCCAGTGTCGTCCGGGGAGTCGCGTAGCTGATAGCTGACCGCTGATAGCTTAAAAGCTCCTCGCTTTGACACTGCAAAACTACAACAAATATTGAAAATCAACGATAACAAACCGTGCAAGATGTGTTAAAATTCGTGTATTGCAACAAAATTCACATATCTTGCACGGTTTTTAATAGCTTTCCGCCTACTGACAACGGAAACCAGATAACGGAAAACGGACAACGGAAAACGGAAAACAACATTTTACCCTTAAATGACGTTTATATAGATAAACGAACATACATATAAGACACTAACTAAAACCCAAAAGCCATGAAAGTTAAAATCCTTGCCCTCGCGGCCGTGCTTCTCGGACTTATGTCGACAAGCTGCGTCTCCAACAAGAAATACGCCGAGCTCCAGGGAAAATACAATGATCTTCAGAGTGAATACAACTCCACACGCGAGCAACTCATCACAACTACCGCTGAGGCTAAAAACCTCACATCCCAGCTCGAGGTAGCCAACAAGAGCAATGATGATCTCAAGAAAGGCATGAGCCAACTCAAGCATACCCTCGACAAGAGCCTTGAGGCAAACAACCAGGGCAGCGTAAACATCGCCAAACTCGTCGACGAGATCAATGCTTCCAACAAATATATCAAGCAACTCGTAGAGGCTAAGTCAAAATCTGACTCCCTCAACATTGCCCTCACCAATCGCCTGACCCGCTCACTCAGCAACGATGAGCTGAAAGACGTAGACGTGAAGGTACTGAAAGGTGTAGTCTACATTTCACTGGCCGACAACATGCTCTTCAAGAGCGGCAGCTACGAAGTCAGCGACCGCGCTATGGAGACTCTTTCCAAGATTGCAAAGATACTTAAGGACTACAAGGATTTCGATGTGCTCGTAGAAGGCAATACAGACAATGTGCCAATCTCTAAGACAAATATCCGCAACAACTGGGACCTCTCAGCTCTGCGCGCCTCTTCTATCGTACAGGTGCTCCAGACTAAGTTCGGCATCAACCCACAGCGTCTCTCAGCAGCCGGTCGTGGCGAGTTCAACCCGATCACAGACAATGATTCCGAAGTCGGCAAGCAGCGCAACCGTCGCACTGAGATCATCATCACCCCGAAACTCGACGATTTCATGGACCTCATCGACCACGCCCCCGAATCCAACGACTGATCCCCTTCAATCAAAGACATACTACCGACCTTATAGGGACGCACGGTTCGTGCGTCCTTTTTTTATTTCTCATTTTTTCTTTGATATTCGAAATATATTGTTAACTTTGCAACCTAAACCTCACATCAATCTTTATCCCGATATCAAATACGGCCATTCTACAATATGAAACTAAACAGAATCATTATTCACCTTGCGTTTTGTCTAAGCCTTATCCTTTTCTCCGGATGCAAGGAGGAAAAGACATATAAGATAGGAGTGTCGCAGTGCAGCCAAGACGACTGGCGCATGAAGATGAACGACGAGATACAGCGTGAGATAATGTATCATGAAGATGCTACCGTAGAAGTACGCTCCGCCGACGACAACAGCCGCAAGCAGATAGAAGACATCCGATATTTTGTCGACAACGACTTCGATATCATAATAGTCTCTCCCAACGAGGCAGCCACGCTTACGCCCGTCATCAAGGAAGTCTATGACAAAGGGATCCCCGTAATCATCTTCGACCGGAACATCGATGGCGACAGCTACACAGCTCGTATCGGAGCCGACGACGAAGGCCTCGGGAAAGCTGCCGCTCATTTCGCACTAAGCGTCGCCGGCCAGAACCCCAACGCTATAGAGGTCTATGGCCTACGAGGGTCAACTCCTGCAGAAGGTCGCCACCAGGGATTTTCTAACGAATTCACTGCCAACGGAGGCAACATAATCGCAGGAGCCACAGCAAACTGGAAGAAAGAGGAGGCATTGCCTGCGGTCGATTCCCTCTTGAAGATTTATCCTGATGTAGATGTCATATTCGCCCACAACGACCGTATGGCAATTGGAGCATCTGAAGCCGCCCGAGCTTTAGGTCGCGACAAAATCAAGATAATTGGTATCGACGCGGCCCCTGAAATCGGCATTCAGGCTGTTGCTGACAGTATTATCGATGCCACTTTCCTCTATCCTACTGAAGGTCACCGAGTGATCCGCACTGCCCTTGCTATCCTTAAAGGGGAACCATATGAACGGGAAACCATCATTCCGGCCTCATCTGCCGTAGACATAAGCAATGCCGACATACTCCTGCGCCAGAACGAGACACTCGTAGACGAGACCGACAAGATAATCATACTCAAGAAACGCATTGACGACTATTGGGCACAGTATGCCACCCAGAAATCTCTCTTCTATGCTTGCCTTGCGATAATCATATTGCTCTTCGGAGTGGTATTCCTGATACTGCGCGTCTACTGGCAACACAAAAGACACCGCGAAGTGCTCCTTGAGCAAAACCGCGAATTGGAATCACAAAGAGACCAGCTCGCCGCGCAGCGCGACCAGCTGCAAGACCTCAACAGCAAGCTTGAAGATGCCACCCAGTCAAAGCTGATGTTCTTCACCAACGTCTCCCACGACCTCCGTACTCCCCTCACCCTAATCGCCGAACCCGTGGCACAGCTGGCAGCAGCTTCCAACCTAACTCAGTCACAAAAAGTCCTCACTAAGATAGCTGACAAGAACGTACGCATACTGCAGCGTCTCATCAACCAGATTCTCGATTTCCGGAAGTATGAGAACGGCAAACTCAATTTGCATCTTACGGAAGTGGATTTCCGCCAGACCATCAAAGACTGGACCGAATCATTTGTGCAGCTGGCTCGCAAACGCGACATCAAGCTGCGTCTTGAGGCTCCCGAAGGTGACGACCCGGTTAATATTGCCATCGATGTAGAGAAGATGGAGCGTGTATTCTTCAATCTTGTCTCCAATGCCTTCAAATATACCCGCGACAACGGTGCCATTACCATTTCATACGGCATCCATGAGGGAAAGCTGACCCTTCGTGTGGCTGATACCGGGGAAGGTATCAGCGAACGTGATCTCGGGAATATCTTCGACCGCTTCTATCAGGTAGACCGCATACACCCGAAAGGATCCGGAATCGGCTTGTCGCTTGCAAAGGCTTTCGTTGAGCTCCACGGAGGCAATATAGATGTGGAAAGCGAGCTCAACAAGGGGTCCGTATTTATAGTGACACTACCTATTGTGCATGTGGCTGATACTTCCCAGACCGTCGACAAGCAGATCGGCACATCGGCGGTGGAAGCCGAACTGGACAATATAGAAGGAAATGCCGAGTTTGAGAGCGATAAACCCCTCGCTCTCGTGATCGACGACAACCGCGATATCCGCGAGATGGTTGGTGAACTGTTGCGTGCCGACTACAATATAATTACGGCTGTCAACGGTGCTGACGGAGTGAAAAAAGCCGTAAAATACGTGCCGGACCTCATCATATGCGATGTCATGATGCCCGTAATGGATGGACTCGAATGCTGCCGCCGACTGAAAGCCGAACCGGTCACCTCACACATCCCCGTGCTTATGCTCACCGCTTGCTCAATGGACGAACAGCGCGTACAGGGCTACGACAACGGAGCCGACGGGTATCTGTCGAAGCCATTCTCCGCCGATGTGCTGAAGGCTCGCAGCGCGAGCCTAATAAAGAACCGGCGCCTTATCAAAGACCTTTGGCAAAATCCGGTGCATCAGGCCATGGAATCAGCTTCCACCAAACCGGCGCCCGCCAAGGAATCCGGGAAAGACAGAGAAAGCACTCCTACCAAGGACGTAGACAATGAATTCTACGCGAGATTCCTTAAGATCTTCTATGAGGACATGAGCAGCACAGAAATGACTGTCGATAGCCTTGCTGCGAAGATGGGATTGGAACGCACTCAGTTCTATAGGAAGATAAAGGCTATCACCAACTACTCCCCCGTTGAGCTCATACGCACCCTACGCCTTAAGAAGGCACGTGCTATGGTGACGGGATCCGAGAAATCCATATCTGAAATCTGCTACGAGGTTGGCTTCTCCACTCCCGCCTACTTCACCAAATGCTACCGCGAGGCCTACGGCGAGACCCCCACCGAGACCCGCCAGAAACTCCAATAACACCTTTTGTATTTAAGGAAATCTCAGCGTTCTCATTTACTTGGCGCTCCCTGCGTGATAAAAATTTCGCTGAAAACTTATAAAAAATCAGCTGGCAATATTATTTTTGTTGCCATCACTATGACAAATCTTGCATCTCGCTTTTTTTGATAGCCGATGCAAGATTCGTCATATATGCATAATAAGGGTTTAGACTAACTTTGCGGCATGAAAATTTCAAGTCGCAAAATTCATTTACTAAACCCATATTTATGAAAAAATCATTCTTAATCTCACTCCTGATGCTCTTGACTGCGGCATTCACATATGCGCAAGACATCACAGTGAACGGAACGGTTATCTCCAAGACCGACGGAGAACCACTGATTGGAGCGACAGTGCTCTGCGTTCAGACAAAAGCCGGCACAGCCACCGATTTCGACGGCAATTTTGAGTTAAAGGTACCTCAAGGATCAGACTTGACCATATCTTACATCGGTTATAAGACTGTCGAAGTGAAGGCAGCTTCCGAGCTTACCATACATCTTGAGGAAGATGCAGCTCTTCTCGATGAAGTAGTGGTAGTCGGTTACCAGACAGTACGCAAAGCCGACCTCACAGGTGCGGTATCCGTGATGAACATGAAGGAGCCCCTCAGCGAGAACTCCGGAAACATCATGAACTCCATGGCAGGCAAGATGCCGGGCGTAAACGTAGTGCCAGACGCCGCCCCTGGTGGCACCGGCTCAATCCGTGTCCGTGGTATGTCGACAGCTAACTCAAGCAACGATCCTCTCTACATCATCGATGGCGTACCTACTGACAACATAAACTGCATCAACCCCTCCGACATCGAGACAATGCAAGTGCTCAAGGACGCTGCCTCCGCTTCAATATATGGTTCGCGTGCTGCAAACGGTGTTGTAATCATCACTACAAAACACGGTAAAGGCGACCGCATGAATATCAACGTAAACTATGCCATCTCCGCTCAGACCATCGCCAAGCGCTACGACGTGATGAACGCTGAGCAATGGGGCCACGCATACTGGATGGCATCCCGCAACTCCGGCATCAATCCCTCCCACGTGCTTTACGGCGATGGCCCCACTCCGGTGCTTCAGAAATATGCCGACGGAAACCCGAATTTCCCAACTACAAGCACCGACTGGCAAGATCTCGTGTATCACACTGCTCTCACCAACAACCTCACAGCATCCATCTCAAACAATACCGAGAAAGGATCTGTGCTGTTCTCGGCAAACTACATCAACCAGAACGGTAATATCATCGACACATATTATCAGCGCATCTCAGCACGCCTCAACTCCCGCTATAACTTCAACAAATACATAGCCGTAGGCGAAAACCTACTCGTGGCACATTGGTCAAACCGAGGCATGGACGTGGCAGGCGACCGTGGCATCCCATTCACTGCCCTTTCCCAGATGCCTGCACTTCCTGAAAAAGGTCTTAACGGAGAATGGGCAAATCCCATGACCTTGATCAAGTCAGACCTCGCTAACCCTATGCAACAGATATCAAATGCTGCCGACAACTCATCAAACTCCTGGAGAATCCTCGGCAATGCTTTCCTTGAGATTTATCCGGTAGAAGGGCTTACTCTCAAGACCAATATCGGTATCGAGCATTCCCAGTACTTCAACCATAACCTCGGACGCCGCATCAACGCTAACGATGTAAACTCAGTAAGCGATGTATACGGACAAGGCGACACATGGACATGGACCAATACAGCTAACTATGTGAAGAACTTCAACGACAAACACTTCCTGACTGCCCTGATCGGCACTGAGGCTATCGGCTACACATTCCGCGACCTTTCCGCAAGCCGCGAGGGATACGCTTTCGAAGACACCGACTATATGCAGATCGGCGCCGGTACAGGCACCCGCAACAACGGAGGCGGCAAGACTCAATGGTCTGTATTCTCACTGTTCGCTAAGGTCGACTATAACTTCATGGACCGTTACCTCCTCTCCTTCACCATACGCCGCGACGAAAACTCCCGATTCGCTAAAGGACACCGCTCCGGCATATTCCCCGCAGCTTCAGTGGCATGGCGTCCCACCCAGGAAGCCTTCTTCCCGGAAAACGACATACTGACCGACATGAAGATCCGCTACTCATGGGGCCAAAACGGTAATGCCAATATCCCTGCTCTCTATCCCGCATACTCCACCTACATCTTCAACACAGGCAACGGTGCTTACGACCTCGCAGGTACCAACTCCTCAACCACTTCCGGTATCACACTCGCCGCTACCGGCAACCCAGACCTGAAATGGGAAACAACCACACAAAATAATATCGGTATCGACTTAACATTCTTACACGGAGCCCTCAACCTCAGCGCCGACTACTATGTCAAGAAGACAACCGACATGCTTACAATCCCCCCTGCACTCAGCGTAGCCGGTGAGAACGCCGCGACTTGGCTCAATACAGGCTCTATGCGCAACAACGGATGGGAAGTGACCGTAGGCTACAACTCTCCAAGCTATGGCGATTTCTCATGGAATGGATCAATCAACATATCCCAGTATAAGAATAAGCTGCTTAAGCTCAACAACCGTCAGGAATTCATCGGAGGCAACCAGCGCCTCGTGCCCGGTCAGCCCATGGGAATTTATTACGGCTATGTATGCGACGGAATATTCCAGTCTACAGAGCAAGTGGCCGACCATGCAGTTCAGCAGGGAGCCGCTCCGGGACGTCTTATGTACCGTGACCTTGACGGCGACGGCTACATCACCGACGCTGACCGATGCTTTATCGGCGACCCCAATCCTGATCTGTCAATGGGTATAAACCTCGCATTCAAATACAAGGCGTTCACCCTCGACATGTTCTTCTCAGGTGATTTCGGATTCGATGTCCAGAACATCATGAAAGGCCAGCTATACTCTTTCGGTAGAGCCAACACCAATACCAACCATGCAGCTGATATCCTCAATGCCTGGACTCCGGAAAACAAAAACACCGATATTCCGGCTCTCTCACTCACAGATGCCAACAACGAGGCCCGCTTCTCTACCTACTATGTGCAAGATGGCTCATATATGAAGATGAAGTATCTAAAGCTTTCATATACGCTGCCCAAGCACATCACCGAAAAATTCGCATGCAGCAACTTCAACATCTTCGGTCAGGTGGAGAATGTCTTCACAATGACAAAGTATAAAGGTCTCGACCCCGAAATTCTTCCCGGTGAATACGGTGCAGTAATCGACAACGGTGCATATCCACGTCCCCGCACATTCACTTTCGGCGTGAACCTCCAGTTCTAACCAATCACAATCAAAGAAACAATGAAAAATCTCAAGCATACAGCTAAGAAAGCAATATACGCCTCGGCAATTTTTGCCCTCGGGTTGGCAGCTACATCTTGCAACGACCTGCTCGATACAAAGCCACAGGGAGTGTTCACAACCGAACAGATCGGCGATGATGAAGCCATCGATATGATGACATCGGCATATGCAACTCTGCTTTGCCATTATTTCGGAAACAACGAATCATTTGCAGGCCCTATCAACAACTGGGTGTTCGACATCCGCTCTGATGACGCCCAGAAGGGTGGAGGCGAGCTCGGATACGAGGTCTACATGCATGAGTTCTCTATCGGTAACGTACAGAGCGACAACCCAATCCTCGACTTCAAATGGCGCAACAACTATTTCTCCATTGCACGCTGCAACACAGCCATTCGTGCCCTGAAGTCAGCCGGCAGCCTCAGCGAGGAGAACCGCAAGGCATACATAGCAGAGATGAAGACACTCCGCGCCTACTACTACTTCGATCAGCTCCGTATCTTCAAGAAGTTCCCTTACTTCGACGAGAACGTCACCGACCCGTCGAGCGTAAGCGCAAGCGAATATTCACGTGATGAAATCGCCGGCTTCATTACCGAAGACCTCAAGCAGGCATACGCTGACAATGTGGAGACACAGAGCGAACCCGGCCGTTTCAACAAGTATGTGGCGGCGGCCATCCTCGCCCGTGTAGCTCTCTTCTGCCACGACTACGCTACTGCTGAGACTTATGCCGACTATGTGATAAAAAGCGGACAGTATTCACTCTATCCCAACTTCCTCGACATGTCAAAGCCGGAGATGAACAACCGCTATGAATCAATTATGGCTGTACAGTTCTCTTCTGCAAACTCTCCCGACCAGTATAACTTCAACAACTGTCTGAACTGTACTGTTTCCGAAGGTGATGTCTATGGCAATGGCGACGATTTCTATCTTGGCTCGCAAGACCTTGTCAACGCTTTCCGTACTGACGAGAGCGGTCTCCCCTATCTCGACAGTTCGAAAGCTCCATCCGAGAATCTTGATCACGCTGACTATGCCGGCAACGTTGACCCCCGCGTCGACTTTACATTCGGACGCATAGGGATGCCTTGGCGCTCGTATAATTACAATGAGAACTGGTGTCGCAACCTGAACAACTACAGCCAATATTCAGGCAAAAAGCCATATCCTTCTCCCGATTCTCCTTTCGTTAAGGTCGGCATCGTGCCATGGGGTGCCAGCTCACTCAACTACATTATTGTCCGCTATGCCGACGTGCTCCTCATGAAGGCCGAGGCTATGATCGAACAAAACAAGGGTCTTGACGAAGCCCGCGACCTCATCAATCAGGTTCGTGCGAAAGCAGCCCGTTCTGTTGACCCCAACTACACACCCATCGACGTAAACCCGATGGTAGCTACTTATCTCGTGCGTGAATACGGTGCTCCCGGCTGGAATCAGGAATACGCACGCAAGGCTGTACGTATGGAGCGCCGCCTCGAGCTCGCAATGGAAGGTCTCCGCTGGTTCGACCTCATCCGCTGGGGTGAGGCTGTAAACACAGTCAACGCCTATTACGCCAAGGAGAAATCTCTCTTCCACTATCTCGACAACGCCCATCTCGACGAAGCCGACATCTACTGCCCGATTCCTCTCAACCAGGTAGACAATGCCGGCGACCTCTACAAATGACCAGGTAGGGACGCACGGCTCGTGCGTCCGCACCCCTACCGACTATATCTTAAGTTTATAGATTATAATTCATCATTCAAATCATATGAAATTCCCAAAATCAGCATACACCTTCGCCGCAGGCTTATCCCTGCTGCTGACAGGGTGCTCCGAATACACCCCAAACGGCTACTCCGAGGCTCCGGAGCTTGCCTCAGTTAGCTCCATCAATTACAACATAGGCGGGGAAGCCAAGCACAACGTCGATATCACATGGACACTTCCGGCAGACAAGGACGTGACAGGTTGTACACTCTACCGTAACGCAACAGAGATTCAGGCATTCGACCTCAATTCCGACCGCAACTACAGCTATACGGCCCTCGGCACACCTCTCGGCGAGGAAGTTGTCTATACCGTCAAGGTAAGATATGACAATGGACGCCTCTCCACAGGCAAATCGGTCGTAATAAACCTTCCGGAAGAGAATTTCGAAGGAGTAAGCAACTTAAAGAGCGATGTCAATGGACGCACTGTGACTCTCAGCTGGACCCTTCCCTCTCAGGCATATCGCAGTGGTGTGAGAATCGTGACAAACAACGACACAGACAAAGCCATACTTCTTCCTGCCGATGCTACAAGCTACGTGCTTAAGGCTCAGCCGATGGAGACCCCACTGACCTACAGCGTAGAAGTTGTCTATGACACTTACTACTATTCTTCCGCTCAGTCAGTTGAAAAGACTATCCCCTATATGGAGCCAAAGATGCTCTACCTGCTTCCCGCTGACGCAGCTACCGCTTCAGATCTCAGTGACGATGACGAGCGCGCTGCAGCTGCATGGTTCGCTCAGCAGCCGAATGCACAATTCATTCACCCTGCGGATATCGCAAACTATGATCCAGCTATATACTCAGTAATGTGGATAGAGATCGACCGTGTGGGTTTGCCTTTCGGATGGGAAAATCTTCCCGGTGATATTGCAGCCAATAGCACCATCGACGCTCTTCGTGAATACTCAGCCAACGGCGGCAGTCTCTATCTCTCCAACATGGCTACACAGCTCACCGTACCTCTCGGGATGGTGCCCACCGACATGGCACCTACTGTCTTCGGCAATGGTGACGGTGGTTCGGGCGACGACGTATGGGTGATCAACCCCAACCTTGGATGGGATTTCCGTGGAGGCGCTGACCAGGGTTTCTACGACCGTACCGAGCATGCAGTCTACAAGGGACTCACCCTCGAGGACCCCAACGGATACGGATATCCGACACTCCCTCTCATCGGGCCCGGACAAAGGGAAGATCACAACTGCATGTGGGACTGCAACATCTACGGACGCGGCAGCCAACCCGATGTAATCAAGAACTTCGAAGTGACCACCAACTCCCTCGTACTCGCCACATGGGGACACGTTCGTGACCACTGCGTTGCAGGTCTCGTGGAATTCTACGCCAATCCTGAACACGGACGCTGCATCGCCAACGGTCTTGCGGCTTACGAATGGAACCAGAACTCGGGTCCCAACCCCTATCAGGCAAATGTAGAGGGCCTCACACGCAACATACTCAATTACCTGAAGTAAAACTCACTCATGAAAAAACATAGATCACTCTTCCTCGCCCTGACAGCCGTAGCCTCTATTGCCGCACACGCCGACCTCGTGGCTCATTTCGATATGGAAGCCCACGACGGTATGGTCACCGAGACTGTCAGTGGCTCAAAATATGCAGTGGAGGGAAACTTCGCGCCTGAAAACTTACCCGGTGCCGTAGGGGAAGCCCTCCGTTTCGACGGCTACACATCGCATGTCAAGGCATCCCTCGGCAACATTCTCACCGACTCAAAGACGATGACTGTATCGCTCTGGGTAGCGACGCCATCCTATCCCATCATTCAAATAGATACCGACACCAAGGAGAAGACTCCCATCGTGACTTGTCTCGACAAGGACAACAAATCCGGCTTCGGATTCTATCTCGGATTCAACGGCAAATACTCTTTCGAAACCTTCATCGGAGGATGGCCACTCAGTGTGGAGGCCGACGTTCCACTGCCAACATATCAGTGGAACAACCTCGTGGCCGTAATCGACTGTGATGCCCGCACCACCAAACTATATTGCAATGGAGTAGAAGTCGGCTCTGGCAAGGCATCCGGCTCCATCAGCTACGCCGGCGGCGATTTCTATATGGGTCAGGGCACCGAGTCGCGTATGGCAGGACCGTTCCAACTCATGTCTTTCAACGGCTTGATCGACGATATCTCTGTCTGGAATGAGGCAAAGTCCCAGGAAGAAATCGCATCATGGAAACCGGAGACTGAAGCTAACCTTGACATTCCGGCATCTCGTTTCGCCGACCAGCTGCTGCGTCCCCGATTCCACGGTATGCCCGCTGCAGGATGGACCAACGAATGCCACGGCATGACTTTCTCCGACGGTCGCTACCATCTATTTTTCCAGAAAAACGCCGATGGTCCCTACATGGCTCGCCTTCACTGGGGACACATCTCGAGCGAGAACCTCTACGATTGGAGAGAGGAGAAAATTGCCATAGCTCCCGGCGACTGGTATGACATAAAGGGATGCTGGAGCGGATGCATCTTCACCGACGACGAGATCACGGGAGGCAAGCCTAACGCCATCTATACCGCGGTAGACTACGTGAAGGCCATGATAGCCCAGGCATCTCCTGAGACCGACGCACTCGACAATTGGGTAAAAAGCGCCGCCAATCCGATCATCAACGGTCGCCCTGCCGGACTCTCCGATGATTTCCGTGACCCCTATTTCTTCCGCAATGGCGACAACGCTTATATCATCGTAGGTTCATCAAAAGATGGAGTAGGCACCACAACGCTCCACCGCTACGAACCTTCTACAAAGACATGGAGCAATAACGGCGACCAATTCTTCACCGGCTCCAACAAAGCTACAGACGGCACTTTCTGGGAGATGCCAAACGTGACCCTGATGCCCGATGGCCGTTGGCTTTTCACTGCCACGCCTCTCGGCACGTCGCAGGGAGTTCATACCCTCTACTGGACAGGCACCATCGCAGCAGACGGGAAATTCGTCCCTGATGCCCACTCTTCTGCTCCGCGTCTTCTTGAAATGAACTCACGCGAGGGATTCGGTCTCCTCTCTCCCACTGTGTACACACATGAAGGAAAGACCATCGCCCTTGGAATTGTTCCCGACAAACTTCCTTCGTCCGAAAACTGGAAACTGGGATGGGCACACTGCTATTCCTTGCCGAGGGAATGGAGTCTTGCCGAAGACGGAAGTCTAATCCAGAAACCCTTTGAAGGCCTAAAGGGTCTTCGTGGCGAAACGATGTTTGCAAAGAATTCTTTTGAACTCTCAGGTGCTGTCGATCTATCCCCGGTATCGGGTCGCTCTGTGGAGATCTGCGGAACATTTGAGGTAGCTGCCTCCCCATTCGGTTTCAATGTCTTCAAGTCATCCACTGGAGAAGGCAAGATCTATTACAATCCTGCATCCGGAGAGATCATAGCTGACTTCAGCGGCGTGGAGCGAATCAAGAACGACAACGGTGTCTACGATGGTATCTACCGTTGCCCGCTCCCCGTAAAGCCCTCCAACGGAGAGACTTTGAAGATAAACGTCTTCATAGACCATTCCATCCTCGACATCTTCATTAACGACCGCTGGGCCACCTCCATCCGCGTCTTCCCGACAGAAGCTGATGCCAATGGTATCGAAGCCTATGCCGATTCCACAGTAAAAGTCAGCGAACTGAATGCCTGGATCCTCGACACTGCCAACGGAAATGCAGTGGAATCCGTATGGAGCAACTCCACAGGCAACTCCGACATATACAATCTTCAGGGAATGAGACTCCCCTCTACAGAAGGAATTTCCGGCATCCACATATCCAACGGCAAGAAAATCCTCATAAGAAAATAAATTCCCCGCCTTTTGTAGGGACGCACGACCCGTGCGTCCTTTTTTCATATTATTGCGAAGGCACTCCGTGCCCGTCAACGCGCGTCTAAGTCCTTAATGACCACCGTGTCCCCTTCAGTCCAGGGCGTATACTCAATCCCGTTGGGAGTCACAAGCCCTACGCGGAGTGACTTTGGTGCCTTCTTCCATTTACCTTCATTCTGTGTGAGTTTGACAGTCACCTCATTCCCGTTCGTAGATGCATTGGCGATATAGTCGGCATATTGGCCATCCCTGAATTCGAAGCCATCCCCTGAATCCTCATATACTCGTCCTGTAGCCTTGCCTTCGGGATCAAGATTTACTAACAACGTAAGCTTGTCGGTATTATATTCCGTGGTGTTTTGGCTGAGTTCTGCCACAGGAATGATTGAGCCTGGACGTTGATACAGATTGGCCTGGAATCCATCGTCAGGTGTATCCTCAAGCACGATTCTATTCCATTCTCCGCTTGGACGGGCAGTATTCTCAGCCCATCGCGGCATGACCATTAGGTCTTTACCCAACAGGAACGCCTCCTGCTCTGAACGGAGCGATGGATCCTTTACATCTGCGAAAAACAGTGGACGCATCACGGGCATTCCGTCTTCGTAAGCCTCGCGGAAAAGTGTGTACACATATGGCAGAAGTCTGTAGCGGCGGTTGATGGCGGTCCGGCACGCCTCCAATGTCTCCGGCCCGAATGCCCACGGTTCCTGAGAACGTGTATCAGCGGCTGAATGATTGCGCACAAACGGGAAATATACTCCCATCGAAGTCCATTGCGCTAAAAGTTCCGGCGTACAGTCGTCAAAAAATCCCCCTATATCCGGTCCGTTGAACGGCTGTCCTGACAATCCTAAGTTTATCGTCATCGGTATGCTCATCTTCATCAATGCCGGATCCGAGGCATTGTCCCCGGTCCAGGTGGCTGCATAGCGGTGTCCGCCTAGAAAGTTCGAACGTGTGAGCACAAACGGACGCTTGTCGGGATTAGCAGCGAGGATTCCGTCGCGGCTTGCTTTCACCATGTTGTATCCATATACGTTGTGGTAGCGCAGATGCGATCCGGGAGACAAGCCATCCCCACCGAGATGTCTGTTGTCCTCAGGCATGGTCTTTGTCTCCACATTGAATATGGCAGGTTCGTTCATGTCATTCCATACTCCGTCGATTCCGGTAGCCATATAGTCTTTATAAAGTGTCCCCCACCATTCGCGCACTTCAGGACGCGTAAAGTCAGGAAAATGACAGGGACCCGGCCACACTTCTCCTACATAGGGCTTTCCGGATGCATCCTTTACCCAGTAATCAGCAGCTGACCCCTGGTCGTCTACCCAATACCCTTCCTCCACCTTCACGCCCGGGTCAATCATATAGACTGCCTTGAAGTTACGGTCGTGGAGATAATCATTGAGCCCTTTGGGATCCGGAAACTTCTCCTTATCGAATGTGAATATCTTGAATTTATCCATATAATCGATATCCATCCATATCACGTCGGAGGGAATCTTGTTGATCCGCAGGGAGTCGGCGATCTCCTTCACACGGGTGTCAGGGAAATAGCTCCAGCGACACTGCTGGTATCCGAGAGCCCATAGCGGAGGCATCTCGATATGTCCGGTCAGGTCGGCAAGTGACTTCAACACTTCAGCCGGGGATTCTTTCTCTATCACTACTACCCTGAAAGCCGGACCCTCGCTTTCAAACACAATGTCATCGCCCATCGTCACGGAGGATTTCCATGTATTGTCGGCTATAACGCCGAAAGCCGTTCCGTCCTGACGTACACCCATCACCCAGGGATGGCTTTGGTAGAGTCGTCTCCCTTCGTCGGCCTCGTATTTAGGTGCATCCGTATTCCAGAATCTCACCTCCTTGCCGTTTCTTCTTAGAGGTCCGGATACCTCTCCGTTACCGTAGAAATCCACTCCCTCTCCTACCGGAATGCGGACCACGCTTTTTCCGTCTGATATCGAGAATTCCGGACGGAGTTTCCAGTCGGAAGGCACATCTCCGGCAGCTTTAAGTTCTTTCACGAAAATCGGAGACGGTTCATGCTGAGAGGCGTCATATCCTGAAGGATAGAATACAGCGACACCCTTATCCGTCATATAAGACTGGTATGCGGTTGCATATCCCACCCCTGTCACTATAGTTAAAGTCATTGTTAAAAATCTTTTGAAATTCATCGTATCATGTATATGGTTACCTTCTTTCTTTTATATAACAAAAAAATTCTTACATCCGCCTATAATAACCCGATGTTTCGTCTACAAGACAAAATTTATGTGTTTTTGTCTTGCACATGAGACAAAAATTGCCTAATTTTGTCTCATAGACAAGACAAAGCCATGATTAATAAAAAGCTGATATTTCTTCTTATAACAATGGTGTCAATGCTCGCCGCATGCGGCAGGGACAATGAAGTGAAATACCGGATCGGAGTGTCGCAATGCAGCGGCGACTATTGGCGTGAGAAAACAAATCTCGACCTGCGTGCCGAACTTCTCAACCATCCCGACGTAGAGCTTGACATCCGCAATGCCGACAACGATTCCCGCCGCCAGCAGGAAGACGTTCGCTATTTCATCGACAACGGCTACGACCTGATAATTCTTGCTCCCAACGAATCAGAACCCCTCGTCGGTGTAGTGCGCGAGGCAAAAGCCAAAGGAATACCGGTGGTTACCTTTGACCGCCGAGTCGACAGCGACGACTTCACGGCACACATGGAAGTAGACAACTATGCGCTCGGAAAAGGAGTTGCAGGATATGCGGCGGCTACTCTCGGCAGCAAACCTCTTAAGATATTCGAGATAAGAGGACCCGAATCTGCCTCCCCCGCGCAACTACGCCATGAAGGATTCATCGATGGAGTAAAGGAACACACCGACATGGAAGTGGTAGCCAGCGAGTTCGGTCAGTGGGACGACGTCAGGTCAGAAATCCTGACCGATTCACTGATAAAGATTCATCCGGAGATAAACATGATCTATGCGCATACCGACCATATGGCACTCGGAGCATCAAGGTCTCTTAAGAAGAATGGCCGCGACGACGTTGCCGTGATTGGTATCGACGGCTTTCCACAGCAGGGAATAAAAGGCGTTTCGGAAGGAAATCTGACAGCCACATTCCTTTATCCTACGGAAGGTCAACGCCTGCTCAACATAGCAATCTCCATCCTGAAAGGTGAGCCATACGAACGTATCACTCGTGTAGCACCCCTCTCACCAATCGACTCATCCAACGCCGACATTCTCCTTGCCCAGGAAACCCTCCTTGACCAGACAAGTTCAAAGATATCTCTGCTCAACGACAAGTTAGACAGGCAACTTGAGCGATACAATACACAGAAAATGTTGCTCTGGGCATTTATTGCCATCGCATTGCTTCTGTGTATACTTGTGTTCCTTCTTATGAAAGGAATGCAGGCACACCGTCGTCATCAGAAGGAACTCGAGCACAAGAACACCCAGCTTCAGGAAGAAAAGGAGAAGCAAGAAACACTGTATGAGCAGTTGCAGGAAGCTACCCGCTCCAAACTGATGTTCTTCACCAATGTATCCCATGACCTCCGCACCCCGCTTACACTCATAGCCGGACCTATAGAGCAGGTGGCCGACGATCCCTGCCTTACACCCCGCTGCCGATCGCTCATGCAGCTGACAAAGAAAAATGTAAGCATCCTTCGTCGCCTCATCGACCAGATTCTCGATTTCCGGAAGTATGAGAACGGCAAGGCGGAACTTAAGCTTTCGGAAGTGTCCTTCCCGGTGCTTCTAAAAGACTGGGCAGCCTCCTTCAAGGAGGTGGCACACAAGCGCGATATTCGCCTCGCCATTGACATCAAGGAAAATGATGACTGCGTAGCCCATGGGAGGGCGGTTTCCAACCGCCCCGTGCAGACGGTTGCCGTCGACGTAGAGAAGATGGAGCGCATCTTCTTCAACCTCATGAGCAATGCATTCAAGCATACCCCCGACAACGGAAAGATCACAGTAACTTTCAACCAGACCGAATCCACGGTTTCTTACTCCGTGAAGGACACAGGATGCGGCATTGACCCCGGAGAAGTGGAACGTATCTTCGACCGTTTCTATCAGGCAGAAGGTGCGAATCCGAAAGGATCCGGCATCGGCCTCGCACTCACGAAAGCATTCGTCGAGCTACACGGCGGTTCTATATCGGTGAAAAGCGAGAAAGGAAAGGGCAGCGAGTTCTCTATAAGCTTCCCCATCCGCCACACTGACGCCAACCGGGAAATAATAGACTCACATATATCTGCAGCTGACATTGAGACGGAGCTCGCATCTGTAGAAGCGGACACGTCTGATTTCAACGATGAGAAACCGACCCTTCTTGTCATTGACGATAACCGCGATATCCGCGACCTCATCAGCGCCCAATTGGGAGAGGATTACAATGTCCTCACCGCCGCCGACGGTCTGCAGGGTGTCCGTATGGCAGCCAAGTATGTCCCGGATATCATACTCTGTGATGTCATGATGCCCGTAATGGACGGTTTCCAGTGTGTCAAGGAACTTAAGGAGGAAGTTTCCACCTCCCACATTCCTGTGCTTATGCTGACCGCCTGCTCTATGGATGAGCAACGAATCCAAGGATATGAGCACGGCGCCGACGCATACATGCCAAAACCCTTCAACCTTGAAGTGCTTGCAGCTCGTTGCCGAAATCTCCTCCAGAACCGTCAGCGCATCCGCGAACTTTACGGCAACCCCTCTAAAACCCCAAAAACCAGCAACCCCACAACCCCACAACCTCACAACTCCACAACCTCAAAACCCCACAACCGCCCCAACGACGTAGAAAGTGAGTTCTACTCCCGATTCGTAGCTCTCGTTCAGGAACGTCTCTCCGATCCCGACCTCCAGATATCAGAGATAGCATCCGCCATGAACCTCGGACAGTCACAATTCACCCGCAAGATCAAGGCCCTGACCAACTACACCCCGGTCGAACTCATCCGACGCATGCGCCTGCAGAAAGCCAAGACCCTCCTCCTCAGCTCAGAGAAGACCGTCAGCGAAATAGCCTTCGAGGTCGGCTTCACCTCCCTCGCCTACTTCTCCAAATGCTACAAGGAAGAATTCGGCACCTCCCCCACCAACTCCCGCTAACAATAACTTGTAGACTTATCCTGCCAAATTCCCATCCCAAGATTGTGCCGAGGCGGAAGCAGCAGGTATTCAATGTCATTGATTATCGTCGGAATAATACGTGTCGATAATTCTCTGAAGGTCCTTTTCGGAAGGCAGAATCTCGCTCAAGGGCTTGCCAAGAATCGTCACCAAGTTGTTGACGATTTATATGATTGAAATCTTCAACAACTTGTTGAAGATTTTCAAATTCTTGATTATAAAACTCATACCATCATCGTCCCATCTCCCAATAGAATTCAAGCATTTCGGTATTGACCTTTACAGCAGCTAAAGTCACTTGATCCAATCTTCCCCACCATCGCGCAGCCGGTTTGTCGAAGGTGAAACATCACTCCACAAGCAAATTTTCCAACCGACACATAGCTACAATCTCCGAAAATATGACTAATTTTGCAATTAATAATCACATATGCATGAAAGGATCTGAACAACCAAGTATAATCTTAACGCTATTAATCCTTATCGGAGAGTTTCTTTTTGGAAAAAAGAAGCGTTCCAAACCATCAGTCTCCCAAATAGATGCTTCAACAAAACAGAAACGCAATAATAACTGCAACCGAATGAAGAGTATTGCGGATCGCTTTCAGGATCATACAGCTGAAGTTATTCCTTTTTGGGTAAGAGGAAGAGCGAGAGTAAAGAAATTCAGGGAAGTCAACATTGGAGAAAGAGTTGATCTCAGACTTGTCGACGACGACATGAAAGTGTTTTTCGATAATGAATACATTGCCGAACTGTATCCCGAATCCGGTTCCAGACTGGAGGATGTGCTAATTAAAGGCATCAGATTCAATGCTTACTTAGGAGGGAGAGATCTATCATACAGATTCGATGACAACATTGACTCCTGCTCGATCATAGTATTCTACAAATTTCCTGGGGTTGCCCCTACCAAAGTCATTATTAAAGATTAGATCTATACCCCGGTCGGTGTTTTCGGTTGTGTGGCAAGACCAAGGGTCTTGCGTAATCGCCCCTTATTCAGCACTCTGCCCCCATAAATTTACAACTGATTTATAGATGGAATCTCAGAAAAATTTACTAACTTTGTAATTAAGTAACGCCTTTCTGAAAATGACCAGTATGTAAACAAAAAGACATGCAGCGAGAACCGAAAAAACTTTAAAACATCCTTGTAGTCGTTACAGGCTTTGATCAGCCTTCAGATGCTACATAGATAGTCCTTTTTGTTTAAGATGATCTTGACATTTTATTATTAATAAGCAGAATAGAAAAAATATGGCTAAGAAAGCGACAAATAAGAAAGATACTCTCCCGATGGAGGAAATGCTGTGGAAGGCGTGTGATGCACTGCGTGGCTCAATTGAGCCGAGCGAGTATAAGCACGTCGTTCTCTCACTGATATTCTTGAAATATGCCGGATTCCATTTTGAGAAACGTCGTCAGGAGATTATTGCTGCCGGACAGGAGGCTTTTATTGACAACGTTGCTTTCTATACAGCCAAAAATGTGTTTTATCTTCCTGAAACAGCTCGATGGAGCTATCTAAAAGAGAATGCCAAGCAGAGTGATATTGCACTTAAAGTCGATAAAGCTCTCTCCGACATTGAGAAGGAAAACAAGTCGCTTGCCGGAGCTCTACCCAACAACTATTACAGTTCGCTCGGAATAGAGGCTGAAAAACTCGGATCACTTATCGACAAGATTGACGGTTTTGACTCAATCTTGGAGAATGATAAGGAGAACGATATCATTGGCCGTGTCTATGAGTATTTCCTGTCCAAGTTTGCCATCAAGGAGGGTAAAGGCAAGGGTGAGTTCTACACACCCAAGACCATCGTCAACCTCATAGCTGAAATGATTGAGCCTTACGAGGGTATCATCTATGATCCTTGCTGTGGTTCAGGTGGTATGTTTGTGCAGTCATTAAAATTCGTCCAAAACCATAACGGCAATCGTCGTAATGTATCGGTCTACGGTCAGGAGTTCACCAAAACCACCTATAAGTTGGCGAAGATGAATCTCGCCATCCGTGGTATTTCCGCTAATCTCGGAGACTATGCAGCCAATACTTTCACAGATGACCGACATAAGGATTTGAAGGCCGACTTCATCATGGCGAATCCTCCGTTCAATCAGAAAGACTGGCGTGCTGAAAACCAACTGACCGATGACCCCCGTTGGCAGGGCTATGACACACCTCCTACATCCAACGCCAACTATGGTTGGATTCTCAATATGGTCAGCAAGCTGTCAAGCAATGGTGTAGCCGGTTTCATCCTCGCTAACGGTACCCTTTCTGCCGACGGCACCGAGGGAGCTATCCGCCGCAAGATGATTGAGAAAGGACTCGTGGAGGCTATTGTTATTCTGCCTCGCAACCTCTTTTATTCCACTGATATTTCCGTTACACTTTGGATTCTCAATGCCAATAAAAAAGCACGTGTAGTTAAACGTCAGGGAGAAGAAATCAAATATCGCGATCGAGAGAATGAGATTCTTTTCATCGATATGCGACAGATGGGAGAACCGTTCGAGAAGAAGTATGTCCGTTTCTCAGATGCTGACATCCGCAAAGTAGCCGATACCTACCACAACTGGCAACGTGAAGGACACAACGAAACTTATACAGATGTGCCCGAGTTCTGTAAGTCTGTATCTGTCTATGGTGAAGGAGGAGTACAGGAGAAGGATTTCTCACTTGTTCCCAGCAAGTATATTGAGTTTGTCAATCGCGATGAAACGGTAGACTATGAGACAAAGATGAAAGAATTACAGTCCGAACTCTCAGATATCCTTCGTGCGGAGGCTGAAAGTCGTGCGGATATTCTTAACGTATTCAAATCTCTTGGCTATGAAATCAAACTCTAAAAAATCAGATTTTGAACGCGTGCGTTCAAAATCTCAGAGCAACGAAAACATGGCTGAAGTAAGCTCATCGGCAGGCGGCTTTGACGATCTGTTTCAGAGAGCGTCAAGTATTGTTGAAAATGCACGCTCCGAAGCGTATCATTACATCAATGAAACACTGGTGCGCCGTAATTGGGAATTAGGGAAAATGATCACGGAGGAAGAGCTCAATGGAGAGGATCGTGCCAAATACGGCGCATCGGTAATCAAAGAGCTGTCCAAACGTCTTACAGCATCATACGGTAAAGGCTTTACGAAACGTAATCTATACAACTTCATGTCTTTTTACAAGATGTATAGCTCGCTATATTCTTGTGATAATGGAATTGTGCAATCAGTGATTGCACAATCTGCACCAATCTTATCGTGGACACATTATTTAGTTCTTATCCAAGAGCTTAATGATGATGCACGTCGTTGGTATGAATCGGAAGCTGCTTCACAAAACTGGAGTGTACGTACTCTCCAGCGTAATATTAGTTCACAATATTACTACCGTTTACTTGCATCTCAGCGAAAAGACCTTGTAGAAAAAGAGATGCTTCAACTCACAGCACCCCTACAATCGCCTGATCCAACCGAGTTTATTAAGAACCCGGTCATTGGAGAATTTCTTGGGTTTACTGCCGATTCTTCTTTTCGAGAGTCTGAACTGGAACAGGCAATCATCAGTAATCTTGAAAAGTTTCTTCTCGAACTTGGCAAGGGCTTCGCATTCGTGGCGCGTCAGCAACATATACATACTGAAAAAGAGGACTACTACATTGACTTGGTATTCTACAACATATTCCTGAAATGCTACGTGTTGATTGACCTAAAAACATCAAAAATACGTCATCAAGATATTGGTCAGATGGATATGTACGTGCGTATGTACGATGAAATAAAGCGTACGGAAGGAGATAATCCAACAATCGGCATTATTCTCTGTGATGATACCGACGATGATATTGCTCGTTACTCAGTTCTCCATGATAACGATCATCTTTTTGCTTCAAAGTATATGCTCTATATGCCAACGCAAGAACAACTGCGCAATGAGATAGAAAGACAAAAGGCGATTTATTATCTTCAACACAAGGACTTACAGGATGAAATCGAATTATAAGCGATTAGGCGATCTCATATCTCCTGTATCAGTTAAGAATACGGATATGGTAACTGATGACCTTAGAGGCGTAAATTACCAGAAATACTTCATGCCTTCGGTGGCTAACACAATTGGTGTAGATTTATCAGGTTACAAAATGATTAGCAAAGGACAATTCGCTTGTAATCTGATGCATGTGGGTAGAGACGAATGCTTACCCATAGCCTTACATCGTGAAGATAAGCCAATCATCGTTTCTCCCGCCTATTTTTCCTTTGAAGTTAAAAACGAGAAGGAAATTCTACCTGAATTTCTTTTCTTGTGGTTCAAACGATCAGAATTTGATCGAGAGGCGTGCTTCTATACTGACGCAGATGTAAGACAAGGTCTGATTAAATCATCTTTTATGGATATTCAGGTCCCAGTTCCTCCAATAGAGGCGCAGAGGAGGATTGTGACAGAGTATCAGGCTAATGAGCGACGTATTGAGAACAACCGTCGCCTCATCGCCACGCTCGAAGCCACAGCCCAAACCATCTACCGCAAAATGTTCGTCGACAACATCGACCCCAATAACTTACCCCAAGACTGGAGAATGGGAACAATAGGCGAATTTTGCAAAGAAACAAAATCTGGAGGTACACCAAGTAGAACTAAGAATGAATACTGGGATAACAAGGATTATCGATGGCTTAAATCAGGTGAAGTCGCAAATAATGTGATTTTCGACACAGAAGAATATATCAGCGAAAAAGGATTGAACGGAAGTTCCGCAAAAATCATTCCTTCCGGTGCTGTTGTTATGGCAATGTATGGAGCAACTGCTTCACAAGTAACATATTTAGACTGTGATACAACAACAAATCAAGCTTGTTGCAATATGCTTACAAATTCTTTTGAAGAAGCTGCATATCTATATTTTCATTGTCTGTTTCAACAGGAAAATATCAAACGGCTTGCCAATGGTGGGGCGCAGGAAAATTTAAGTCAGGAAGTTATATGTAATCAACCTATGATTATTCCAGTTATAGATGTTCTACAACCATTTAGCAAGCTCCTAATGGCAAAGATTGCATTTTCAAAAGAGAATTATTATCTTTCTTTAATTCTGTCCCTTCTGCTTTCTAAACTTTCTAATATTTAACATATGCAGTTTTCATTTGACCTTGACACAAAAGGATATCTAAAAAAGAGAGAAAGTGCTAATTTGGAATATAAACAGAATTTCCAAAAGGGTGATAATATATTGAAATATCTAAAAACTCTTGTTGGCATGTCTAACAACAAGGGTGGAATGATTATGTTTGGAATTCAAGATTCTCCACATATTCCATTAGGAATGGCAAATAATAAATTCCAAGAAGTAGATCCCAAAGAAATTGATACACGTCTTAGAGATTATTTTGCACCAGTTGTAAAATGGCATACTGACATCATTGAAAAAGATTTTGGTGACGGAGTAATAAAGTCATTTGGATTCTTGATTGTGGAAGAATCCGAAGAAAAACCAGTAGTATGCAAAAAATCAAAAGATAACTTTCTTCGAGAAGGTGCTATATACTATCGGTACAGAGGAGAATCTAAAGAAATTGAGTACCCAGAGTTAAAATCGTTATTAGACAAGGAACGAGAAAAGGAACGCATACTATGGATAAAACATATCCAAAAGATAGCATTGGTAGGCCCGAGACAAATAAATATATTGGATCGTTATAATGGCGAGATTTCTTATGGCGATAAGCGAGTTCTTATTGATAAGAGTCTAATTGATCAGCTAAATTTTATCCAAGAAGGACATTTTACAGAAAAAGAAGGTGAAGGAATTCCTACTCTGAAGCTAATTGGAACCATTGACGGATTGATTAATGCAGAAGATTCTGTAATCGATACTAATGCAGTCTATCCTTTAACAACAAAAGAGCTTCAAGAACAACTTGGCATCAATTCTTATCAGATGCAAGCTGTTATTTATGCATTAGATTTGAAAAATAAGCCCAAAAGACATACAGAGATAAAGCATGGCGAAAAATCAAATCCTATACATAAATATTCTCAATCATGTGCAGACGTAATAAAAGGTATCTTTGACAAACAAGGGAAAGAGTCTTTTATTACAGAATGTACTGATAAGTATAAACAATTGCAGGCCGCGAAACCTAAGAAAAAAAGGAAGAAGAAATAAAAATGTCACATTTTTCAGAAGCTCAGTTAGAAAAAGCATTCGTTGACCTGTTTAAGGAACAGGGCTACGATTATGTCTATGACGATAGCATCAGCCGTGATATGCGAGATGTGCTGTTGTATGATGACTTGCGTGATTTCCTGCGCAGACAGTATCATCATGTCGAGATTACAGAGAATGAGATTTCTACGGCTATCGCGCAACTGGAAAAGACTGATGGAGGTGGCGTATATACAGAGAATGTCGAAGCTATGCGTCGCATTATGGACGGCTTCCCCATAAAACGTGAAGACCCAACTAAGCCAAATCTATATATAAACGTAATAGACTTTGATCCCAAGCATATAAACAACAATTCATTTAAGTTCGTCAATCAGTTTAGCATTGAGGGAGAACAGACCCGAATACCGGACGGTATTGTGTTCGTAAATGGTATTCCGTTGGTGGTGTTAGAGTTCAAGAATGCAATCAAGGAAAATACGACTATTGAGAACGCATATAAGCAACTGACTGTGCGTTATCGCCGTGATATTCCTAAACTTTTCCGCTACAATGCTTTCGTGGTAATAAGCGATGGTGTGAATAACCGTTTCGGCTCTCTGTTTGCACCATACGAGTTTTTCTATGGCTGGAGGAAAGTCGAGTATGATGATCCGGAGGTGGAAGGTGGTTTCAACTCTATGTTTACCATGATGCAGGGATTGTTCCGTAAGGATAGGCTTCTGGATGTCGTTCATAACTTTCTCTTCTTTCCCGACACTCCGAAAGAAGAGGATAAGATTGTTTGCCGTTACCCTCAGTATTTCGCCACAACAATGTTGTTCGACAACATACTGAAGCATAGTCGCCAGAATCCCGGAGGTGATGGCAAGGGAGGTACATATTTTGGCGCGACTGGTTGCGGAAAGTCATACACAATGTTGTATCTGACACGCCAACTGATGCGAAGCACTAAGTTGAGTAGTCCGACTATTGTTCTGATAACCGACCGTACCGATCTTGACGACCAGCTCACTAAGCAGTTCATTAACGCCACAAAATTTATCGGTGACAAGATGATAATGCAGGTACCAAGCCGAGAAGATTTGAAGACATTATTGGAAGATCGTACAGCAGGTGGTGTATTCCTTACTACAATCCAGAAGTTTGAGGAAAGTACCGGATTGCTGAGTAACCGAGCCAATATCATCTGCATCTCGGATGAAGCTCACCGGTCACAGGCGGGACTGGAACAGAAAACGACTGTTACGGACAAAGGCGTGAAACGTCGCTACGGTTTCGCGAAATATCTGCGTGACTCGTTTCCAAACGCAACCTATGTTGGTTTCACCGGCACCCCTCTCGATAACACAATAGATGTTTTCGGCCCGATTGTTACGAGCTACACAATGACCGAAGCGGTAGCGGACGAGATTACCCGTAAAATTGTGTATGAAGGTCGTGCAGCCAAAGTCATGCTTAACTCCGACAAGGTGAAGGAGATTGAGAAATACTACGCTAAATGTAAGGCTGAAGGTGCCAGTGACTATGCCATTGAAGAGAGCAAGAAGCAAATGACTCGCATTGATGTGATTCTCAATGATTCTGAATTGCTTGCGAACATAGCAGCCGACTTCGTTGAGCATTACGAGAAACGAGTAGAGGAAGGTTCCACGGTTGAGGGTAAGGCGATGATTGTGTGCAGCAACCGCTCCATCGCTTGGAACTTATATCAAGCCATCATCAAGCTACGTCCCGAATGGGAGGAAGTGAAGGAGTGTATCGAGGGAGAGACACTCACCGACAAGGAACGTGAGGAAATAAAGCCGATGCCTCGTATCTCTCTTGTGATGACGCGAGATAAGGATGACGAGCCAAAGCTATATCAGCATCTTGGCACAGATGAATACCGGAAAACACTCGATAAGCAATTCAAGGCGGTCAAGAGCAATTTCAAAATAGCCATAGTTGTGGATATGTGGATCACGGGGTTTGATGTGCCGAGTCTTGACACGATGTATTGCTTCAAGCCTTTGCAGATGCACACACTCGTGCAGACCATTTCGCGCGTCAATCGAGTCTATCCCGGAAAGGAGAAAGGACTCGTCGTTGACTATCTCGGCATAAAGCGTCAGATGAACGAAGCACTTTCCCACTATGCCGGAGGAAAGGTAGATGGTCATTCTCTAGACACTATAGAGCAGTCTTTGAAAGTGGTCAAGGATGAACTTGACATTGTCCGTCGTCAATTCCATAGATATGATTGGCATAAGTATTTCACTACCGATGGAATTGAGCAGGTGAATGTACTCAATGGAGCTGTGGAATATGTGCTCCGAACCAAGGAATCAGAAACCAAGTTCATGCAACACTGCAAGAAGATGAAAGCTGCCTTTGCTATTTGTTGCAACAGCGATCGGATTTCTAAGGAGGAGGACGATGACATTCATTTCTTCTTTGCGATTCGCTCGATCATCTTCAAACTTACGAAGGGAGATTCGGCAGATGCTACGAAGATGAACCGTCATGTGGCAGATATGATAAAAGATGCCCTCATCAGTGAGACTGTAGAAGAGATTGCCAATATCGGTGTCAATGCCGAGAGTGAAATAGATCTTCTTTCTTCTGAGTATATGAAGCGACTGGCCCAACTACCAGAGAAGAATACCAAAGTCAAGCTTATGGAGCAACTTCTCAAAAAAGTCATCGAATCAGTTCGTAAGGTCAATAAGCAGAAAGGCATTGACTTCACTCAGCGTCTTGAAGATATTGTGAAGCGTTACAATGACCGATCGGATGATGCTGCACTTGCCAACGACGTTATTGACGACGTGGTTCAGCAGATGTTCGACCTTATGGAAGATGTAAAGGACTCTCGGACAGCCGGAGATGAGATAGGTTTATCATTTCAGGAAATGGCATTTTTTGACATATTGAAAGCTGTGGCAATCAAATATGATTTTATTGCTGATTTCCCTGATGATAAACTGTCGGAGCTTGCGAAGCAGGTCAAAGTACTTGTGGAACAACAAGCGACAGTCGCCGACTGGAATAACCGTGACGACATTAAAGCTGAATTGAAAATGAATATCATCATTCTGCTTGCTGGTGCCGGTTATCCCCCGAAGATTCATGACGAAGTGTTTAAGGAAATTCTCGAACAAGCCGATAACTTCAAGCGTCATGCACCCTCATTCGGGTATTCAACTGACGATTATGATGATACTATCTCAATAGCAGCAGAACCTTAAAACTCATAAATATATGGGAAAGAAATTACTGATTTTGGGTAATGGATTCGATCTTGCATTCGGATTTTGGACTTCTTATGCAAATTTTGTAAATGTTCGTGCTGGTAAAGATTATAGCTTCTGGCCATTTAGAGAGTCCCCTACTGGCAAATTCCAGAGTAAATCATTACATCACCATTTTTATAATTTTGTCGAAGAGCATTCAGATGAGTTAGGGCGTATAAAGTGGATTGATATTGAAGGAGAATTATGGAAATATGTTGATTCTAAAAAAGGGATGCCGGTTAATGCTGAACTTGTACGGGAGGATGAGAGGAACTATAATAGTCTGGTTTATCAACTTCAGACATATCTTTCAGCGATTTATCCCAATAGGAGAAACAATGATATAGACACAACTCTACCAGTAGAAATTCTCAAAGCCATTAAAAATAACGGACGGTTTAATCTTATCTATACATTTAACTATACCGATCCCACTTATATTTTAGGCAAATACGCTGGCTACTCAAGCAATGAAATGCCCAAAGTTAAGTATATGCATGGTTCTCTGGCTGATAAAAATATAGTTTTGGGATTTAATGAGGATTCATCATTGCCGCAGGATTATGATTTTATGTTCAAGTGCGATAAGATTGAACCGCATAATTTAGCTAACGATTTACTTGATGCTGATGAGATAATTGTTTATGGATTATCTTTTGGACAGATTGATGGTATATATTTCAAGCCATTTTTGGAAAAATTAAGTTCTGTAGTTCCGGCCAAACAGAAACAGCGATTCTCAATAATAACTTATGATGGATCCTCAGCCAGGTCAATTCAACGAAATCTTAGGGCAATGGGACTATCAAGAGAAAAAATAAATAATGGACTTGAATTCAGAATCATACCTATTCATGAAATTGAATGGGATGCGACTGTACGCAATAATTACAACTCGTTTCTTGATAACTTAAAACCAATGTCTTCAATTATCATAGGTCATAATCCATATGACAAATGGCAGTTATAAACATCAAGTCAAGAGATTGGATAAATTGTAAGTAATGAGTAAAAAATCAACATGGTTTCTCAATGGTCGCGAAGTGAGGGTAGTCCGGAAACGTTAATATAATAAAACAAATGTAGTTTGACATGAATACAACCAATGACATATACCGCCGCATTCATTTCGCTGTAATGGCAATTGAAAGCGGAGCCCGTAAGCTGGGCATCTCCGGCAAGGAGATGCACGATCGATTGAGCAAACAAGGCCTAATTAAAAACAGGCTTATAAAAAGGTATGAGGAACTTCATACGCAAAGCCTTGATTGGGTTGCCGACGACATTAGCGAGACACTTCTAAACTGGGAGGCTGGATTATGATAACACTTTATCACGGTTCATACATATCAGTGCCATCGCCATTGGTGGGACTGGGCAGAAAAAAGGTAGACTTCGGGCAAGGTTTCTACCTCACGAATCTGCATGCACAAGCAAAAGCATGGGCTGAGACAATAGCGGAAAGAAAAGGCAGAAACACTAAGCCTATTGTATCGGCCTATACATTGGATTACTCAGCGGTAAAAACCGGTGGTTTTCGCATCAAGATATTTGAATCATACGATCTCGAATGGCTTGAGTATGTAATAGACTGCCGGCGTGGAGGTGAAATGCAAAAACAATACGATATAGTAGAGGGTGGTGTGGCAAACGATAACGTAATCGACACCGTTGAGGACTATGAGAATGATATTATCACAGCAGAACAAGCACTCGGTCAGTTGCGTTATAAAAAAGTCAACCATCAGATATGCATACTCAAGCAGGAAATAATAGACAAGTACTTGACATTCAAAAATTCGGAGATTGTGCCGGAATAAATGGTTATAACGTATGAGAGACAATGTACTATGGCGCAAGCAAAGCCGAATAATAATGCTCTTGGCAGAGACTTTGAAAATATCACCTGAGCGTGCCCTTGACCTTTATTACAGCACAAAGATATATGAGCAGATGACCGACCCGAAATATGGTCTGCAACTGATGAGTGACGATTATATCCTTGAAGAATTGATAGAAGAACTGAGAGAGACCCAATAACAAGAGTAATTCAGTTCGTGAGTAAAACTTGTTTTGACCGTTCTCATCTTAAGCCCAAATCCTTTCATACTGCGCCAAGGCGGAAGCCGAAGGTCTTCAAATATCCCAATTTGTCCCGGTGTCCGAGCCTCCGGCTCGGCATTTTCTCCCATTTGTCCCCCCGTAGTGCCCAATGTGCAGTATAATTCGCACTCCCTCCTCCGTCCGCGCGAAGCCGTTTCCGCTCAAAGCTTCTGCTTTGTCCATTCTCGCCGTAATCGATGCTTTCGTTCCGCAGCCAATTCCTAACCTCCCCATTCTGCCAACTTTTGATGGCGATAAGGCACTCCACCCTCCTTCCTCTTATATCTTTGCACCCAAAAACATTATGCCCAACCCCTACACCGGCCACCAAGCCTCCGGCTTCCGCTTCTGCTTCCACGTAACCTCTATCGCCCACCGTCCCATCTTCCTGCCTCTCCAAATGAAACGGCTACCTCAGATCCAACACCTCCTGAAAGGAGAATCACCTCTGTCTGTCTTCAACAGGGACTCCATCAAAGCCGCTCGCCGGGCTTTCTGCGAACTCCGCAAGAAGTTCGACTTCGCATACTGGGCTGCCACCGAATACTATATCCGCGACATCAACGATGCCGACCGCATCATACCCCTCCAGCTCAACAACATACAGCACTACCTAATCGACATAATGCAGAAGCGCTACCACAACCGTCAGATCGGCAGATACATCGTCACAAAGTCTTTTGGCAGGGTAGGCATCACTACCTGCATCCAGGCTTACATGCTATGGCTCCAGACCTGCCAGTGCTTCAACAACTCATTCACCTGCTCTTCAAATTCAATTAACCTCAATCCACTGAAGACAGACCTCTGCCGCTTTCTAAAGCGTGACGTAGTTCCCACCGAACCGTGGATATATCTCCCAAAAGCTGACCGGAGAGCTTTCTTCAACACTTTCCGTACCCCCGACTTCATCCGTGGCATAAATCTTGGCTACGTACACTTCGCCGACTTGTCAAAATGGCACGACCCCGACGGCGAGGACGCATCCCGAGTATATGCCTCTGCCACCAGCGCTGTCCTAATGCAATATTACACCCTCATTGTCCTCGAAGGAAACATCCCCAAGGAAGACCGCTTCCAAATGGACAGGCACCAAAGCTTCAACGTCCCCTGGGGCATCCGCCTTATGCGCCTCACCCACCTCTCCAAGAACCCCTTCTTCCTCGACCACGTCGCCATGGCAAACACCCCCTCCTACGCCTCCCCCCTCTTCCACATCAACCTCGACCACACCTTCAACCTCTCCAAAAAAATCCGCATCCCCCTCCTCCCCTAACCGGCTTATGGGAGGGAGGTTTCCTAACCTCCCCCAAAGCGGCCTGTCCGCACTATGGAAGGGAGGCTTCCCAGCCTCCCCCCAAGCGGCTTGTCCGCACTATGGGAGGGAGGTTTCCTAACCTCCCCCAAAGCGGCTTGTCCGCAACATGGAAGGGAGGTTTCCTAACCTCCCCCCAAGCGGCTTGTCCGCAACATGGAAGGGAGGCTTCCCAGCCTCCCCCCAAGCGGCTTGTCCGCAATCTAAAAACGGTAAACGCAAAAATGAAGCCCAAGCTTCATTTTTGATGGCGATAAGGGAATCCACCCCAAAATCCATATTAACTTTGCACCCGGAAACAAGATCCAATGCATTTCCGAATCAACCATACCTCAGAGGAGGGTGGCATGATGACCTCAGAGGAGGCATCCGATCCGGATCCAATGTCTAAGGAGTAATTTAGAATTATGAATTATGCATTATGCATTAGTTTAAGTTTCCTCACGGTGGCCCGAGCCCTGATGGACCACACCGTGCTATCGCCAGCACCGCCGTAACAATCGATGAAAACGACGAAAACGTTGACAACGATGAAAACGGCTCTCCGAGCCATAGAAAGAGCACAATGACATCTTGCCACAACCCATGGAGAGCAGGCTTTCCAGCCTGCGCCCTTCGAAGCACGCCATACATTGACCCCGCATTTGCCAATACTGCGACATAGGTCGCCGATACTGCGCGAAGCGCCGATACTGAGGTGTAGCCTCCGATACTTTGAAGCCTCCGGCTTCAATTCTCCATGAAACATCAATGCATCGACCAATGCAGTTGCTGGACATTCGTCAGGCCTGAGCCCTGATGGACCACTGGCGCTATGCGCCAGCATCCCGCATTGCGTATATAGATGCATTGACAAGAGTATCGACCCTGACAGCCGCGACATGACCGCATTCGCCGCTCTATACTCTCCCCGCCATAGGTGGTGGGGGTCACACCAGTGCGCAGCACGGAGTATATCAACTCCGACTGCGCACTTTTTTTATCCCCTCCGCTATTCGGCGCATCCATGAAGTATGATTAACAAAACCATATGATTTCCCGGTTTTATTAAGTATCCTTAATAAAATTGCGATTTATGCATATTTTATTTGGGAGGAGGA